>CAYXAZ010000095.1:0-11783 GCA_964463085.1 uncultured Flavobacteriaceae bacterium
ATGACGAAGTAAAAACCTTTAAATTAGAACAGAATTATCGTTCAACAAGTAATATAGTACAAGCAGCTAATAGTGTTATTGAAAAGAATAAAACAAAACTTGATAAAGAAATTTGGACAGACAATATTAGTGGAGAAAAAGTAAAAGTAATGCGTACCTTATCTGATGGAGAGGAAGGACGTTTTGTCGCAAATTCAATTTTTGATAATAAAATGAATTTGCAATTAAAAAATAATGAATTTGCTGTTTTATATAGAACCAATGCACAATCAAGAGCTATAGAAGATGCTTTGCGAAAAAAAGATATTTCCTATAGAATTTATGGAGGTTTGTCATTTTATCAACGCAAAGAAATAAAAGATGTATTGTCTTATTTGCGCTTGTTGATAAATTCTAATGATGAAGAAGCATTAAAAAGAGTGATCAATTATCCTGCAAGAGGTATCGGTCAGACTACTGTCGAAAAGTTGACGGTTGCAGCGAATCATTATAAAAAATCAATTTTTGAAGTATTAGAGAATCTTGATAAAATTGACTTAAAATTAAATGCTGGCACAAAAAGTAAATTACATGATTTTGTAATGATGATCAAGAGCTTTCAAATTGAAGCACAAACAAAAAATGCTTTTGAAGTTGCAGATCATGTGATAAAGAAAACTCAAGTAATTAAAGAGTTAGAAAAAGATGCAGCACCAGAAGCTATTAGTAGAGTTGAAAATGTTCAAGAGCTTCTCAACGGAATAAAAGATTTTATAGAAGAACAAAAAGTAAAAGAAGAAGATGCTTCACTGGCCTTTTTTTTAGAAGACGTTGCCTTAGCTACCGATCTAGATAATGAAAAAAGTAATGATAAGGATAGCGTTTCTTTAATGACCATCCATTTAGCAAAAGGTTTAGAGTTTCAATATGTTTATATTGTTGGTTTAGAAGAGAACTTATTTCCTTCTGCAATGAGTATGAGTACCCGTAGTGAACTGGAAGAAGAGCGTAGATTATTCTATGTTGCTTTGACCAGAGCTGAAAAACAAGCATATTTAACCTATGCGTATTCTCGATATAGATGGGGTAAATTAATTGATTGTGAACCTAGCAGATTTTTAGAAGAAATTGATGAAAAATTTATTGAGCATCTGGCACCTAAGGTTTCGCCACAAATTAATAAATTTATCAACGAAGATATTTTTGGTACTGTGCCTCAAGATAAAATACGTTTTAAGAAACCGAGTACTAAAAATACGTACAAACCTAAGACAATACAAATAAGTACTCCAAAAAATCTAAAAAAAGTAACAAGAGTAAGTACTAACTTGTTCGATAGTAATATAGTCATTGGTAATGTAGTTGAGCATGCCAAATTTGGAAAAGGAGAAGTTGTAAAACTAGAAGGAACAGGTTCAAATAAAAAAGCTGAGATAAAATTTAATTCTGTAGGAACAAAAAAATTATTACTACAGTTTGCAAAACTTAAAATTTTAGGCTAAACAATTACGTTTTACATAATATAATTGTTTCTTTGCATTTACAATTTAACTAAACCACTATGAACTTAAAATCTATGGGTTTAGATAAGTTGCAATTATTTTAGTTACTGAGTTATTAGTTATTTAGTTTGAATGAAAAAAAATTATTGACTCAATAACTATTTGCATTAAAAAATATTTTTAGAAATTAAAAGCTTTATGCTAAACTTACAAAGATGGTAAGCAGTGTACAGTTTTTAACTAACAATTGAGACCAATAAATTATGACGGAGTTTGATTTAGAATACAATTCAGAAAGAGAACATTTAATTATACCTGAATATGGTAGACATTTACAGAAATTAGTGAATCATTGTATAAAGTTAGAGACTAAAGAAGAACGTAATAAAATGGCAAATGCCATTGTAGATGTGATGGGTAATTTACAACCACATTTACGTGATGTACCAGATTTTAAACATAAATTGTGGGATCAGTTATTTATTATGTCAAATTTTGAATTAGATGCAGATTCCCCTTACCCACAACCATCAAAAGAAGAGTTAACTGCAAAGCCTGATAAATTAGGATACCCTAAATCTGCTTCAAAATATAAGTTCTATGGTAATAATATTCAAATAATGATCGATACTGCTTTAACTTGGGAAGAAGGAGATCTTAAAGATGCCTTACTGTACACTATTGCGAATCACATGAAAAAATGTTATTTAAATTGGAATAAAGATACAGTTGAAGATAATGTCATTTTTAAACATTTAGCAGAACTTTCTGATGGTAAAATAAGCCTTACTTCTGAAGATGAAACATTATCAGAAATTAAGAATTTATTACGGAAGAAGCCAAGCGGTAAACATACTGGTAGCAGTAATAAACATAAAAATAAGACCAGTAAATCAAATAAAAACTATAGAAGGCGATAAGTATATCAATTTCAACCAACTATATGGCTACATTTAAAATTGAAGGAGGTCACCAACTAAAAGGAGAAATTACTCCACAAGGGGCAAAAAATGAAGCACTACAAATACTATGTGCTGTTTTATTAACTCCTGAAAAAGTTACCATTTCTAATATACCCGATATCCGAGATGTAAATAAACTCATTAACCTTTTAGAAAATTTAGGAGTAAAAGTTAGGAAGAATGGAAAGGGATCTTATACATTTCAAGCAGACAATGTCAATCTTAAATATTTAGAATCCCCTCAGTTTAAAGAAGAAGGGAAAGGACTTAGAGGTTCTATTATGATTGTTGGTCCGTTACTATCACGTTTTGGTAAAGGATATATTCCAAAACCGGGCGGTGATAAAATAGGAAGAAGACGTTTAGATACCCATTTTGAAGGATTTATAAACCTTGGAGCTAAGTTTCGTTATAATAAAGATGATCATTTTTATGGTGTAGAAGCAAATAGGCTGAAAGGTACATTTATGTTACTTGATGAAGCTTCAGTAACTGGTACAGCTAATATTGTAATGGCTGCTGTTTTAGCAGAAGGAAAAACAACTATTTATAATGCTGCCTGTGAACCTTATTTACAACAGTTATGCAAAATGCTCAATAGAATGGGCGCAAATATTACAGGTATTGGTTCTAATATGTTGCATATTGAAGGTGTTGATGCTTTAAAAGGAACTGAACATACGATGTTGCCAGATATGGTTGAAATTGGTAGTTGGATTGGTTTAGCAGCAATGACTAGAAGTGAATTGACCATTAAAAATGTAAGTTGGGATAATTTGGGACAGATTCCAAATGTATTTAGAAAATTAGGAATCACAGTAGAACGAAAAGGAAATGATATTCACATTCCTGAACATAAAGACGGATATGAAATTCAAAGTTATATTGACGGTTCAATCTTAACTATAGCAGATGCACCATGGCCGGGCTTTACACCAGATCTATTGAGTATTATTTTAGTAGTTGCTTCACAGGCAAGAGGTAGTGTTCTGATACATCAAAAAATGTTTGAAAGCCGTCTGTTTTTTGTAGATAAATTAATTGATATGGGCGCTAAAATTATTTTATGTGATCCACATAGAGCTACAGTTATAGGTCATGATTTTCAATCGCAGCTAAAAGCAACCACTATGACCTCACCTGATATTAGAGCAGGTATTTCTTTATTGATTGCTGCACTTTCTGCTGATGGAACATCAACTATACACAATATAGAGCAAATAGATAGGGGTTATGAAAATATTGATGAACGTTTGCAAGCTATAGGAGCTAAAATAATAAGAGTAAACTGATTTTAGAGTAACAATTTCTTCCATTTGGGCTTTGTCTTTTATTGATCCATTCCTGTTAAATTTTAAAGTATTATAAGATATTTGTTATAATAATTCGTAACTCATAAATCTACAATCGTAAATCAAGAAAGGTGTCATTTTGGCACTAGTATTAAGTTGGCAGTACTTTTGCTATTTAAAATAGGAAATAAAATATTCAGTTATATGAGTAAAAAAGAAAACGCAAAGAAAGAAGATATTGAAGACATGGAACAAGATGTTGTTGAAGAAAAAATAGAAGAAGTAGTTGTAGAACCTACTGCTGAAGAACTATTACAGCAAGAAAAGGATAAATATTTACGCTTGTTTGCAGAATTTGAAAATTATAAAAAAAGAACATCTAAAGAAAGGATAGAGCTTTTTAAGACTGCCAATCAGGAATTAATGACAGTTTTGTTGCCAATTTTAGATGATTTTGATAGAGGCTTAGCTGAAATTAAAAAAGTAAAAGATAAAAATGTATTGAAAGGAATGGAACTTATCAATAATAAACTTAAGTCTATACTTACACAACAAGGGCTTTCTCAGATAGAGATAAAACAAGGTGATGTTTTTGATGCTGAAATTCATGAAGCAATTACTCAAATTCCTGCACCTTCTGACAAATTAAAAGGAAAAATTATTGATATCATTGAACAAGGATACAAATTAGGTGATAGAATTATTCGTTTTCCAAAAGTTATTATTGGTCAATAAATTTTAAAAATGTGAAAGAAGACTATTACAAAATATTAGGTGTTGATAAGAATGCTACAGCTGCTGAAATAAAAAAGGCATATCGTAAAAAAGCTATTAAATATCATCCTGATAAAAACCCGGATGATAAAACGGCTGAAGAAAAATTTAAAAAAGCTGCAGAAGCATATGAAGTATTGAATAATTCTGATAAAAAAGCACGTTATGATCAATTTGGTCATGCTGCTTTTGAAGGTGGTGGTGCTGGTGGTTTTAGTGCTGGTGGCATGAATATGGAAGATATCTTTAGTCAGTTTGGCGATATTTTTGGCGGTGGCGGCTTTGGTGGAGGTGGTTTCTCAGGTTTTGGTGGTAGCCATGGTAGAGCTCGCGTAAAAGGAAACAACCTTCGTATTAGAGTAAAATTAACACTAGAGGAAATATTAAATGGTGTTGAGAAGAAGGTAATGGTGAAGCGTTTGGTAAAAGCTGAAGGTGTTACTTATAAAACATGTACAGCATGTAATGGGCAAGGTCAGGTTACCAGAATTACGAATACTATTTTAGGGCGTATGCAAACAGCTACAACTTGCCCTACCTGTCATGGTGCTGGTGAAATGATTGATAATAGACCTAGTGGAGCAAATGCACAGGGTTTAATAACTAAAGAAGAAAAAGTCACTATTAAAATTCCTGCCGGTGTAGTAGATAGTGTTCAGTTAAAGGTTTCTGGTAAAGGTAATGAAGCGCCGGGTAATAGTATTTCGGGTGATTTATTAGTAGTAATTCAAGAAGAACCTCATAATAAACTGAAACGAGAAGGAAATAATTTACATTATGATATGTATATAAGTTTTCCTGAAGCTATTTTAGGTGTTGGTAAAGAAATTGATACATTAACAGGTAAAGTTAGAGTAAAAATAGATGCAGGAACACAATCAGGTAAAGTATTGCGCTTACGCGGAAAAGGGCTACCGAATTTAGATGGTTATGGTAAAGGAGATTTGTTAGTACATATTAATTTATGGACACCAAAAGAATTATCTAAAGATCAAAAAACCTTTTTTGAACAAATGAAAGATGATGAACATTTCAAACCAAATCCTTCAAATTCTGATAAATCATTTTTTGAAAAAGTGAAAGATATGTTTTCATAAACTTTTTATTGAAAAAGTAATTAATTTATATAATCTACAAATTTAACATCGGTATTAATAAATTTTTTATATATTTGTACCGTTGTAATGATTAAATTCATTCAACACTTTTTCTTTTTCATAGCAATTTTCCCACTCTATTTTTAGGGTGGGTTTTTTTATTTTTCAAATTCAATATCTTCTTTTATACGTATATTGCTTATATTTAATAAGTTATAGTTTAATCTAAAATAATTCTAAATAATTTTATTTAGATAACAATAAATAAATGTCACTGCCGTTATAATATTGTATTACTGAGTTTAAATGCAGTAATATTTCTTTTTCATAGCAATTTTCCCACTCTCTTTACTGAGAGTGGGATTTTTTATTTAAAAACATTTTTATATATTAATTTGAACTATTTTTGCAATCAAGCAGGTGCCTTATCGTTGCATCCCGAACTTGTTTCGGGACCTTGCCAACTATCGTTATGATTTTGTAAAGGTGCTGAAACAAGTTCAGCATGTAAAGGAAAGTCCGGACACCACAGAGTATTGTAGCGGATAACATCCGTCATCCGCTTTTAGCGGAAAGGACAAGTGCAACAGAAAGCAAGTACAGTTCGGCTGTAGTGAAATCAGGTAAACTCTACGAGGTGAAATGTTACGTATATTAGAGTCCCGATCTCGATTGCTCGGGATGGGAGAGGGCTACTCGTCCGATTCTAAGGGGTAAACAGCTAAAGTTATATAGTAATATATGACGTAGATAAATGATAAGGATATTTTGACTTTTTTAGGAGAGATCCTGAAACTCCCGAATACTCGGGACAAAATAAACAGAATCCGGCTTATAGCCTGCTTTTTTATTTAATTTCATTGTTGTCTAATAAAAACATATAGAGGTCATTAGACAGTTTCTATTATTAATTTACTAATTCTCTCTGTTAGTGTCTGGTCGAGTGCAGTCGAGACCTTTTATATGTTAAATAGTTTTCGACTTTAGTTTATCTTGAGCATTACTAAATAGTAAAACATGTTTCACTGTGAAAGTAGCAAGCAAAGCTTAGCGAAAGGCTCGACTTGTAAATGTCAGGTAATTCGAGGACAGTTTTGGTTAAATTTATTAGGAGTCATTCCATTCAAACTTTGATGGTTTCTTTCTTGTATATAACAATCTACTGACCTTTAAAAATATATAAAAGAAATAAAGAGACTCCTTATTTTAAAAAAGCCTGTCAGTTAGTTATATTAAGTCTTGACTCTTGACTCTTTTAGCGTAGCAGTATTTTATCTCCAAAAAATTGTACTTAAAAATTTCTTTAGATTTTGTTTTTACTTTTAAGCAAAACAAAAAACAATTTTTATTAAAACCTTTAAAAGGTACGGCGGGTAATGATATAGCTCCGGCAGTGAATGATTTAACTTTTGACGATACTTCCTTCCCTACTGGAACAGTTACTAGATAATTTATTAGTAATTGAGACAGTTATAAGGTGCAGCATAATTGCTGCACCTTTTTTTGACTATTTTTGTAAGATTATTTGTTATTATACAACTAAAAGCAAAATATTAAAAACAGATGAAGTTTAATAAAAAAGTATTAGGAAACATATTATTTTTAGGATTTTTTATTTTCCTTTTTACACCTTATGGGTTAAATACAAGAGCTAAATTAACCCAAGGGGTTACCTATATTAAAACATTGATTTTACCACCAAAAACTGAAACCGTTGAAAATAGAGCAGACGTTGATACAGATTTTCAGTTAAGAGGGATAGTTAATGCTACCGATATAAATTTAAGTGAATTGAACGAAAAAGTAGTTTTTATTAATTATTGGGCAACATGGTGCCCTCCGTGTAGAGCTGAAATGCCTTCAATTCAATCATTGTATGATGATTATAAAGATAGAATTGAATTTATATTTATTACTTCTGATAATAAGTCTAAAGTCGAGAAATTTTATTCAAATCATAACTATAATTTACCAACCTACAATATGTTGTCAAATGCCCCTCAAGAAATCAATACAAGAAGTATTCCGGCTACATTCATACTAGACAAACAAGCTAAAGTAGCTTTGTCCGAATTTGGACCGGCTGATTGGAATAATGATAAGGTAAGAAAACTGTTAGATGAATTATTAGCTGAATAAAAGCCCATCCTTTTTATTAGTTTCGTTGGCTAAGTTCTAGTTATAACAGCATTTCGTTTGTATAATTTTGACGAAATTCTAAACCAAACAATAATTGATACTTGTAGGATATTCTGTTTTATATTAAAATGTTCCTGGCAAGGTGTCTAAGACCTTGCAGGAATAATTCCTTTATTATTTTTAGAGTCATATCACTATAGTTAATGCTGTAATAACTAGAACTTAGCTGTTTCGTTTAGTAATGAAACAAAAAAAGTTAGTCAATAAACTACCATAAAAACTCTAAACTCTAATTTAATAACGATTAATATTAATTTGATTTATTAAACGTCAAATGATAGTTTTTCTATCATTCAAAAAAAATTATGGCATTGTTTATTAACTAACTATGCCTAATCAAAAGAAAAATTTATTATATCTAGAAAACTCCTAATTAGATGACTAATATAAATAAAAGAATTGAGCAACAATATTTAAATTATTAACATATCATTTTAAAGAGTATGATTAATCGATTATAATTAACTGATATTATTCGTTTTAATACAATTTTTTTATACTTTTGAGATTCACATAGTAGGAGTTTTTTATTCTAATTTGTTATATATTAAAATCGCTAAACATGAATAACCCAACAGAAAATATTGCAACCTATGTACTTTTCGGAGATGAGGCCGTATCTATATATAGAGTTTCCATGAAACAGCTTTTAAAGGTTCATGATATTGAGTATACGGTTGGTGAATACCAATCTGTAAAAGAATTTTTTAAAGAAAAAGATAAGTGGGGAAATTATATAGAAATTGATTATTCTGACTATAAAGTGATTAAAACACATTTAGATACTAAATTTAATAAGAATAAAAAACGAAAAAAACGATTTTCGTTATTTAATTTATTCGAATAAAATATTGAGGTATTACAAGCTATATCATTTAGCTAACCACATATTTCTTCAATAATATCTAATAAAATTTTACAACCTTTTTTTATTTCATTTTTAGAGATGGTAAGAGGAGGCGTAATTCGTATTGCTTTTCCTTCAAAAAGCAACCAGAATAATAACAATCCTTTTTCAATAGCTTTCAAAATAATTTTAGAGGCAATTTCCGGGCTTTCTACCATAATGGCTAGCATTAATCCTTTACCTCTAATTTCTTGTATCGCATTGTGTTGTAATAGGTTTCTGAATAACTTTTCTTTTTCTAACACTTCAGTCATCAGATTATTACCGGTAATTTCTTTTAAAGTTGCCAATGCTGCAGCTGCAACTACAGGATGACCTCCAAAAGTGGTGATGTGACCTAATTTTGGATTTTGTTTCAGTAAAGCCATCATTTCCGTGGAAGCGATGAAAGCACCTATTGGCATTCCGCCACCCAATCCTTTACCCGTAATGAGAATATCTGGAACAACATTATAATTTTCAAAACCAAATAATTTTCCTGTTCTGCCAATACCTGTTTGAATTTCATCTAATAACAATAATGCACCAACTTTTTCACAACGTTGTTTAACTTTTAGTAAGTAGTCATTTTCAGGAACGATGAATCCGGCACCACCTTGAATGGTTTCTAAAATTACTGCTGCTGTTCTTGTAGTGATCTTTTGAAGCTCATTCTCTTCATTAAATGTTATAAATTTAACTCCCGGAATCAAAGGTCTAAAAGCAGCATTTTGTTGTTCGTTACCACACACGCTCATTGCACCTTGTGTGTTGCCATGATAGCCATTTTTTGCAGCAATAATTTCACTTTTTTCTGTAGTTCTCTTAGCTAATTTTAAGGCACCTTCGGTAGCTTCAGTACCTGAATTTGTAAGATATACTGATTGTAACTGTGATGGTAGTAATTTACAAAGTAATTTACTTAAATCTAATTGCGGTTGTTGTACAAATTCACCATACACCATAACATGTGTATATTTTTCTAATTGCTTAAGAATTGCTTTTTTAACGTTGGGATGGTTATGACCCAAGCTATTTGCAGAAACACCGGCTATAAAATCTAAATATTCTTTTCCATTTGTATCATAAACATAGTTACCATTTGCATGAGAAATTTCTAACCCTAAAGGATGAGGAGAAGTTTGTGCTTGATATTTAAAAAAGTCAGATTTCATGCATCTTTTATTTACCCTTCTTTTCAGGTTTTTCTTTACTGCTAATTATTGATTTCAATGTTTTTTTAGGTTTGATTCCTAACACATTTGAATTGTTTGTTTTTTGAACTCTTTTTGGAGTTACAGCAAGTTTTTTGTTATTTTTCTTGTTATTTTTTGTAACTACTTTTTTATCTGCTATAGAAGGCTTTTCTTTAACCTTTTCAGGTAAGACACTATCTTTAGTGAAAATATCATCTTTGGTTAAAGGACGTTCCTCTTCACGCCAAATAAATCCTCTAAGTATTCGAACATTCTCAGGAAATTCAGAGAGGGGATAGGTACCTCCATCAGGTTTGGTAATTGACTTTGAAGATTGTATTTGACTATCTTTAAATTTAAAATTGATAGAACTTGAAGTAGTTTTATCTATGCCAATAAGGCTATTATCTGAATCATTTCTTACATAGAAAATACTTTCGGCATTACCAATTACATTTACATCTTGTAGATCATTGTCAATAAATTTTCCCAAAATATTCCTTCCCTTAATTTGATTATAACCGGCAGAATCTTTTTGAACAATAAAAGCATTTCGTAACACTTTCAAGCTATCTAATTTTTCTGTTTTAGGATTGGAAATCAAATGAATGGTATCTCCTGTAATTTGACTGCCTTGTGACCATAATACAGGGTCTTTAAATAATTGGGTCAACCCTGTTTGTTGATCAGTATGAATGGAATCACACTTCCCACTTAAATCATTTTTAAAAAATTTGACATGATGGTAAGCTCTAATAATTCTTTTTTCCGGTTTGCCTGTTACCAATAGTGTATCACCATGCACATACATTGAATCTTTATCCATTTCAGTAATTGCAACAGCCCGCCCAATTACAAAAGCTGAATCTAATTTTTGAAAAATTTCACCATAATTCCCCCGTATTACAGAATTATTGAGGGTATCTTTCATTTGAATATGTTGAGTAGCTGACGCAAATTCAGTATTGCGATCATAATATAAACTATCAGCTTTTATAATCCTGTCTTTATATTCAATTCTTGAATTCTTTGTAAAGTGTGAGATATTATTTTTAGTGTCATAAAACCCTTTTTCGGTATAAATAAAGTTATCTTTTCCTGTAATTGTTGAAGGACCATGTAAAAAAGCTTGTCCGTTATTGGTATAATAATCTAAATGATTAGACTTTAATATATACTCTGGATTGGTCAACACAACATCTGATAAGGCTTGAAATTTTGACGTTTCTAAAAAATAATTACCCTCTTTACTTTCTAGCACATTCTCATCATCTTTAATAGTTGCCCCACTTTTATAATATAATAGTTGTTTTAATCTATCAAAATATAGAGTGTCAGTAGTAAGTGTTATTAACTGATCCTTCAAAATAACATTACCCCAAGAGGTTGCTTTTTTTGTATTGCCGTTATACTGAACATATCTACTGGTTTGAGTTATTGTATCTCCTTGATTTAACACTACATTGCCAAAAGCTTTTAAAATATTACTTTTTTTATAGTGAATTGCTTTTTTGCTTCGCATAGAAATACCTTCATGCTCTATATAGACATTGCCTAATAAGATTGTAGCATCGGGATACTTTTCTTCATCAATAGTAGAATTATCAGCATGTACAATATTGATACGCTTTTGTTGTGCGTTAACAACAAATGAAATGATTAAGAATATGATAAACAAAAATCTAGAATGCATCAATATAATTTAGCTACAAAACTAATCAAAAAGAGCGTAGTAAATTTTTAAATTTTTGTTAAACCCAAATTATGGAATTAGAGAATTTATTTTGAGGTACTTCGTTTCACTCTGGATGACATGAAAATAATTAATTAAGACATTTAGGCACTGTTAAGAAATAACTGATACATTTTAGCTTGTTCTTTTGCCCCTTTACTGCG
>CAYXAZ010000096.1:0-11623 GCA_964463085.1 uncultured Flavobacteriaceae bacterium
AAAAATGTAGCTTAAAAATTGTTTTAACCTGTAGCCGTATTTTAGGACTAGACATGATGAATACCAACGTCTAGGCTATGGTTAGTACGGGATTTCGAAGGACTGAACTTTCGGTCTTGCACTTAGCCAAATTTTTAATTTTTTCTTTTTCAATATTAACGCAAAATTGACCCCGAAACTTCGGGGTTGCGAACTTTGTTCAATGTACTTCACTTTGGGTTAAGCACCAAAACCCGTATTAACTATAGCCATTGTTGTAGCCAGTTATTTTTTCAGTTCGTGTGTTTCTAACAAATATATTGCTAATGTAGAAGCTGCTCCAACCGCTAATTTTGCGTGCCTTGGCTGTAAACCTTTAAATTTCCCATCTTTCCCGTGTCCACTTCCATATTCGTTTCTCACTTCTCCAATTCCTTGAACAACTGAGGATAAACTTCCTAAAATTTGTTTTATCGAACTAGCTGCTCTCGCTTGATTAGGAATATCGTCAGGTGTTAATTTTAATAGTTTAGTGGTTTCTTTCATCAATTTAGGCAAGTCCCAATTTTTATCATATTCCTCTTTTCTTTCGTTAAATATTGATTTGCAAGATGTTTCAATTAATTCTTTCGCTAAACCGATGGAAATATGTGGGGAATTCTCAATTGAAGATTCCATTAGGTTAATTTGTTGAGAAACGTAATCTGCATTTAATATTTTCTTTATTTCTCGTCCTTTTTTCTCAATCGAATCTTTACCAGTTATTTTAATTCTACCAACAAAAATTGGCTTATTTGATATTCGTGTTTTTTCAACAACTTCGAAATTGTCATCAACTAAGTTGTCATTGAAAATTTGAAGTAGTTTATTGACTTCTGATGTATTTGCTCTTACTAATGGATGAATCATTTCGCAAATAAAATCCAAGAATTTTGAGTCGTCACAATTTAGAAGATTGAACCTATCATCATTAAAAATCCAATCGTCTTCCCAGTCATTATTATTAATTCGATGTTGCCAAATATCTCCAGCTGCATTAGGAAAGCGATCGTCATAAGAAGCCATATTTTCCAAATCAAACATTCGTGAAAGAAAATTCGATTCTTCAAGTCTTCCAGACCACCAAAATCCTTCGACTTGGATAAAGTCAAAAATATTCTGTCTTGTTATTTGAGATATTTTGTTCAATTATTTACGTGTTTTTTAATTGGCTACAACGTAGGAATATAGTTAATATTAACTATATATCCTTTATACCTGCAAGTTATTATATTTATCAAAGCAATTTAATACAATCCTCTAAAATCATCACCTTCTTTTGTTTATATAAACTACCCAAACCACGTTTAAATGCTTTTTTACTCAAACCTAATTGCGCTTTAATGTCTTCAGGAGTACTTTTGTCGGTTAGATAGATACAACTATCATTTTCCTTTAATTTATTGAGTATGGTTTCAGTGGTTGGGTCAATACTTTTTCTATAGCCTAATGGTTCTAACAACAAGTCAATATTACCATCTTCGCGAACTTGTTTTACATATCCTTTAATACTGTCGCCACTCTTTATATCTTTATGAATATTTGAATTAAAGATCAACCCTTTATATAAATTATTCACAATAGCATTAAAACCTAAATCTGTTCTGCTATAAAGCAACAAATCTACTTCATCACCTTCCTTTATATCAATTTCATCAAAAAATACAAACTCATTTTCTTTACAGGATCCTATTATTCTATTAGTTTCTTTATCTAATAACATAAAAACAAGATGCCATTCTCCAACATGCATTTTTACGGTCTGTTCTGCATAAGGTATCAGCAGATCTTTAGAAATACCCCAATCCATAAAAACACCGGTCTTGTTTACATCTTTTACTTGTAAATAAGCAAATTGTTCTAATTCAATAGTAGGTTTTTGAGTGGTAGCCATCAAACGGTCATCACTATCTTTATAGACAAATACTTTGACAGGATCATCTACTTTAAGTTTATTTGTAGCTGCATCGTTAGGGAGTAATATATTTTTACTGTCCTCATCTTCTAATAGATAGCCTGAGTCAGTTAACTTGGTTACTTTGAGCAGATTTGTTTTTCCTAGTTGCATATTATTAAAGTGGCGGTAATTAACCGATATTAAAATATTTTTTAACTTGTTAAAAATTAAAGCCTTACGGTCTTATGTCTGTCTGGTTAATAACTATTCAATAAATACAATTTCATCAGACAATTGTATGGCTTCACAAAGACGACCGTCAACATTTTCATCTCCATACACTTTGGTAGTAAATGTAAAATATTCATCAACTTCTGTTTTTACATAAACTTGTAGAAAATGATAGGTGTGATTTCCGCTTTTTCCTTTGGATAAGTTAAAATAAGAAGGTTTTTCTTTAAACTTTATAAACTTGGTTTTCACCGGACTTAGTTTCTCCTTTTTAGCTAAGGTATCTTTTACACTTTGATCAAATGCTTCATTTAAATTTAATTCTCCTTGATGCCAAGAAATATCTAGAATATAAGTGTCTGTCAGGTTTTTTGTTGTGTCAGCACTATAAATTTCTGATTGAAATTCATCATAGTATAATTGTGTTTTCCAATTACTGGGAAATTTTATTTTAAACTTTTTCATAACATCTCTAATTTCTTTTGTGTCAGAAAAAGAGGTTGAAGATTTACAATTAAATTCTGACTTTAAGTCATTTTTTTGACAGCTAATAAAGCTGATGGCAAGTAATAATAATATTATTTTTTTCATTTATCGATTTATGTTTTTATTCTATTTTTTATCTCATCCTTAATCTAAAGAATTCCTCGACGCTCTGCATCGGGGTTTCCAGTTTACCTCTCCTTTGGAGAGGTCGTAATCGCATTTAGTGATTATGGGTGAGGCAAAATACATAATTTCTGACTCCCGTCTTCGGTCTTCTAGCTTCTACTATTTTAATATCATTTTCCCAATCTTATTATTCCCGGCTAACCAAGCAAAGTTCTTATTGACAAATCGTATCGTATAATAACCTTCTTCACTTACTTTTTTCCATGTATGTCCACCGTCATTTGAAAAAGAGATTCCGGTCGAACCTACAGCAAACACTTCTTTCCCTTGAGTATCAGGTACATATTGCACACTACTTTTATATCCTGGTTCTTTTCCATCAGCAATCAATTGCCATGTTTTACCACCGTCATTTGTGATGGCTTTATTGGCTGTGTTATCATCTTTCTTACTCCAATCTCCACCAAAGATAATTCCGTTTTTTGAATTGTAAAAATCAACACTATAAATTCCCGTCATTTGACCACCTTGAACAATCGGTGTATCGTACACTTTCCATGTTTTTCCCATATTTGGAGTGTGGAAAACTCTTGAACGCTTTCCTCCGGTAACCAACCATGCATTTCTTCCTACAATAGCAATATTGCCATTACTAGCAGCAAATGCAGCTTCGCCTTCTTCAGTTTTAGGAAGTTTTGAGCATGGAATTTTGTTCCAAGTATTCCCTCCATCATTTGTTAAAATAACCGATAAGCAATCATCAGTAGGATCTCCCATTGCAATACCATTCTGCTCATCAAAAAATGCCATCGCATCATAAAATACGCTAGGATGCTCTTCTTTATACACTAATTCTAGGTTTCCTTTATCGAATTGATACAATAATGCAGGGTTCGCAACACTTAAAGCAAATAAACTACTACCATTAGAAGCTGCAGCTCTAAAATGAGGCGTAATACTATCATAAACTAAATTCGGGTTCTTTGAAATTTTGTTTGTGGGTAATACCCAACCGGTATATCCACCAGAAGCAGCATAGAACAAGATAGAATCTGTTAATACATGAATAGCACGAACACTTGAACTGTCTAATGCAATTTCTTCAATGTTTATACTGTCAAAACTTCTAGGCTGGTATTCTTTTTCACACGAGAAAAATCCACAGCAACAAAAAAATAGGAGTATAATAAGTTTCAAATTCATCACAAAAGTTATAATTTCACCAAAAGTAATTTTTTTTAAGAAAAGAGAAGTTAAATCTTTAAATTATATAATAATTAATGAGGGCTTTAGTCATATCTGGTGGTGGAAGTAAAGGTGCGTTTGCAGGTGGCGTTGCACAATATTTGATTGATGAGAAAAAAAATGAGTATGATCTATTTATCGGTACTTCAACAGGTAGCTTATTGATCACTCATTTGGCTTTAGGCAAGTTAGAAGAGCTAAAAACATTATTTACTTCTGTAAATCAGCGTAGAATTTTTAGTAATAATCCTTTTATTGTAAAAACGGTACACGGAGAAAAAGTAGTGAGTGTAAATCACTTAAATACATTTTGGAATTTTATCAACGGAAGAAGAACTTTTGGCGAAAGTAAGAACCTACGAAAATTTATTAAAAAACACATTACCGAAAGTTGTTATAATAGTGTAAAAGAATCAAATAAAGATGTTATAGTAACTGTCTCAAATTTAACCACTAATCAAGTGGAGTATAAATCAATTAAAGACCATAGTTATTTAGATTTTTGTGATTGGATTTGGGGCTCGTGTAATTATGTACCTTTTATGAGTTTACTGCGTAAGAATGGCTATGAATATGCTGATGGCGGATTCGGATGTTTAGTGCCAATACGGGAAGCAATATTGAGAGGAGCAACAGAAGTTGATGCTATTATTTTAGAAACTGAATTAACGCAGTTCAATAGATTGCCTTCCAAAAACCCGTTTTCATTGCTGTCAACTGTTTTTGACTTTATGTTAGATCATGTTGAAAGGCATAACGTTACTATAGGTAAGTTACAAGCCAAACATAGTAATGTAAAATTAAATTTATATTATACACCAACTATATTAACTACAAATTCACTAATATTCAACAAGAAGCTAATGGCCAAATGGTGGCAGTATGGTTATAAACATGCTAAAAGTGAACATTTAGAAATGAATAAGTTAAAAGATTAAAGTTCCCATTCCTAACTAACTAGGTTACTTCTATTAAAGCAGTGCTTTAATATAGTTAATCCATTAGTGACTAAAGGAAAAAATATGCCGAATTTTGATATAAAAACAAATTTTTACATAAAAAATTAAATATTATTAGGATAATTAAAAAATTATTTGAAATATTTGCAGAACAAAAGAAGTAACAATGAATTTTATTCAAATCCATCATCACCATTTTCATATTTGCACTCAAGCGAACTGAAAATGTATTGAATAAAAACAAAATATATTTAAACCCGTTTGAGCAGATCAAACGGTTTTTTGTTTCATAAAATTGCCGGAAGATTTACTCAAACATAATAAAAGATACCCGCTTTCTCGGGCATACAATGAGTAAATTAAAAATAGCCATTCAAAAATCTGGAAGATTGAACGAAGATTCTTTAAAAATTCTTAAAGACTGCGGTATTTCTATAGATAATGGTAAAGATCAGTTAAAAGCAACAGCACGTAATTTTCCCTTAGAGATACTATATCTACGAAATGGAGATATTCCTCAATATTTAAAAGATGGTGTTGTTGATATTGCAATTATTGGCGAAAATGTATTGTTTGAAAAAGGTCAAGACCTTAAAATAATTGAAAAATTAGGGTTTTCTAAATGCCGAGTGTCAATAGCAGTTCCTAAAAATGACACATACAATTCGTTAAATGATTTACAAGGAAAACGTATAGCGACTTCTTATCCAAACACTATCACACAGTATTTAAAAGAAAAAGGAATTGAAACTGAATTACACGTCATAAATGGTTCTGTTGAAATAGCTCCAAATATTGGCTTGGCTGATGCTATTTGTGATATAGTTTCTAGCGGAAGCACTTTATTTAAAAACAATTTAAAAGAAGTGGAAGTACTATTTAAGAGCGAAGCTGTATTGACTGTTGCACCAAATTTATCGGATACTAAAAAGGAATTACTCTACAAATTACAATTTAGAATAAAGTCTGTATTAAGAGCAAGAGATTCTAAATATGTATTGTTTAATGCTCCAAACGCCAATATTGAAAAATTCACAGAACTATTACCGGGAATGAGAAGCCCGACAATATTGCCTTTAGCGGAAGAAGGATGGAGTTCCATCCATACAGTTATCCGAAAAGATAAATTCTGGGAAATAATAGATGAGTTAAAAAGTTTGGGAGCAGAAGGAATACTGGTTTGTCCGATAGAAAAAATGGTGCTTTAATTTTTGTCATTCCTGCGTAGGCAGGAATCTCATTAATATTTATGAATTATCAATTAATAGAATGAACAAAATATACAATCCAACTAAAGAATCATGGTCAGCATTGTTAGAAAGACCAACAGTAACTGTTGAAGATATTGAAGTTACTGTATCTGAAATTTTTAATGAAATTAAAGCAAAAGGAGATGTAGCTATAGCAAAATATACCAATCTTTTTGATGGAGTTGAATTGAATTCGTTAACTGTTTCTGATGCAGAAATAAAAACGTCAGAAAAGTTGATTTCAGAAGATTTAAAGGAAGCTATAAAAATAGCGAAGGCTAATATTGAGAAGTTTCACAAAGCTCAGGAAACAAGGAAGGTTGAAATAGAAACAATAAAAGGCGTAAAATGTTGGCAAGAAAAAAGGTCTATTCAAAAGGTTGGCATCTATATTCCGGGTGGTACGGCGCCGTTATTTTCTACGGTGTTAATGTTGGCTATTCCTGCACAATTGGCTGGTTGTTCTAAGATCGTATTGTGTTCTCCACCAAATAAAGAAGGTGAAATACATCCCGCTATTTTATATACAGCGCAACTTTGTGGTATCACTACAATTTTTAAAGTAGGCGGAATTCAAGCCATTGCAGGAATGACTTTTGGCACGGAAACCATTCCGAAAATATATAAAATTTTTGGTCCGGGTAATCAGTTTGTAACTGTTGCAAAACAATTAGCTACTAAGTTTGGTGTTGCCATTGATATGCCTGCAGGTCCTTCTGAATTGTTAGTTGTTGCTGATGCTACTGCAAATGCTGCTTTTGTAGCATCCGATCTATTGAGTCAGGCAGAACACGGTACAGATAGTCAAGTGATTTTGGTTTCCACATCTAGACGATTGATGGATAAAGTTTCTAAAGAAATACAAAAACAACTCAATGAGTTACCACGGAAAGCAATTGCAGAGAAAGCGATAGAAAACTCAAAATTGATCTATGTAAAAAATAAAGTTATTGCATTAGAATTAATAAATGAATATGGCCCTGAACATTTTATTATCTGCACAGATGATGAAGAGTTTTTTGTAAATGGAATTCAAAATGCAGGCTCAGTTTTTATTGGGAATTATACACCGGAAAGTGCAGGTGATTATGCCTCAGGAACCAATCATACGTTACCAACGAACGGGTATGCAAAACAATATAGTGGCGTAAATCTAGATAGTTTTATAAAAAGTATGACCTTTCAAAAAATAGACAAAGAAGGAATCCTAAACATAGGTAAAACCATAGAAATTATGGCTGAAGCAGAAGGTTTGCAAGCACATAAAAATGCTGTTACCTTAAGATTAAATAGTTTAAAATGACACAGTCATTCTGAACTTGTTTCAGAATCTCATGAATATAAAGTAAATGAAAAAAAACGAATTCAACATAAACACACTCATTCGCGATAATATCAAACGAATGAAACCTTATGCATCAGCAAGATCTGAGTTTAAAGATTTTAATAAGGATATGGTTTTTCTAGACGCCAATGAGAATCCTTTTGAAAATGGCTTGAATCGTTATCCAGATCCACAACAGATCAGTTTAAAGAGTGTTTTAGCAGAACAAAAAGGAGTTCAAATAGAAAATATACTGTTAGGCAATGGTAGTGATGAAATATTAGATTTGATCTTTAGAGTATTTTGTGAACCGGCAAAAGATAATGTGATCACATTACCGCCAACCTTTGGTATTTATGATGTTTTGGCAAATACTAATAATATTGAAAATAGAAAAGTTCTCTTAAATGATGATTTTCAGCCTAGAATTGATGCGATCTTAGCTGAAGCGGATACAAACTCAAAGCTACTGTTTATTTGCTCTCCAAATAATCCCACAGGAAACACGATTGATAATAAAAGTATCACAAAATTACTCAATTCATTTAATGGTTTGGTTATTATAGATGAAGCATATATTGATTTTTCACAACAAGAAAGTTGGATTTCAAAACTCGATAAACATCCTAATCTAATTATAACACAAACGCTTTCAAAAGCGTATGGGTTGGCAGGAATTCGACTGGGTATTTGTTATGCTTCCAAAGAAATAATTGCCATATTGAATAAGATTAAATTACCATATAATATCAATGAATTAACACAGAAAAGAGCATTAGATAGAGTATTAAAAACTAAAGAAATAAAAAATGAAATTGCTTCTATTTTAAATGAAAAGAGAATCTTACTTAAAGAATTACTTAAAGTAAATTTTATTCAAAAAATATATCCAACAGATGCTAATTTTGTATTGATAAAAGTTGATAATGCTAATAAGCGGTATCAACAATTAATAGAAAAAGGAATTGTATTAAGAAATAGAACAACACAGACCTTATTGGAGAACTGTTTACGAATTACTATAGGTACAAAAGATGAGAATGAGAAATTAATAAAAACCCTTTTATTAATTTCGAAATGCTGAACTTGTTTCAGCAACTTTTAATATGAAGCAGTATTATATTTACATATTGTCAAATAAAAACAGAACAGTTCTTTATATAGGATATACAGAATATTTGAAAAGAAGAATTGATCAACACGAAAAAGGGTTCGGATCATCTTTCACTAAAGAATATAATGCAATTGAGTTAGTTTATTTTGAAAGTTTTAAAGAAAAGAAAATAGCCAAGTTGAGGGAGAAACAATTAAAGGATTGGCATAAAGAATGGAAATGGAATTTAATCAAAGCGTCAAACCCTAAACTAGAAACATTGAAACTAATTATTACAAGACCCTAAAACAAGTTCAGGGTAAATTTTAAATTATGAAACGAGCATGTTAAAAAGGTTATCACACAAGAAAATAGCCTGCCCCGTACTTGATACGGGGATTAATAGCGAACAGTCCCGAAACTTCGGGATTACCGCTAAAAAATATAATTTAAACATATGAAAAAAGTCCTTTTTATTGACCGAGACGGAACCATTATCAAAGAAACTGCTGACGAGCAGATTGATTCCTTTGAAAAATTAGAATTCTACCCAAAGGTATTCCAATGGCTATCAAAAATTGCCCAAGAATTGGATTATGAAATTGTTATGATTACCAATCAAGACGGATTGGGTACAGAAGCTTTTCCTGAAGAAACCTTTTGGCCAATACACAACTTTATTATTCAAACTTTTGAGAGAGAAGGTATTGTGTTTAAAGAGCAATTTATAGATAGAACTTTTGCTAAAGACAATGCACCAACGAGAAAACCCAATACAGGTTTACTCACCAAATATTTTACTGAGGATTATGATTTAAAAAATTCAATAGTAATTGGTGATCGGTTAACCGATATGGAATTAGCTAAAAACCTTGGTGCAAAAGGGATATTTATCAATGACAACACCAATTTAGGTACAGATGAAATAACAGTAAAACGAAATGACCTTAATGAATATATTGCGTTAGAAACAAGCGATTGGCAACGTATTTATGAGTTTTTAAAGCTAGAATGTAGAATATCTGAAATCAGTAGAAAAACAAATGAAACAGATATAAATATTGAGTTAAATCTTGACGGAACCGGGAAAAGTAATATTGACACCGGTATTTCATTTTTTGATCATATGTTAGATCAGATTGCACGTCATGGTCAAATAGATTTAGATATTACTGTGAAAGGTGACTTAGAAGTAGATGAACATCATACTATTGAGGATACAGCAATTGCACTTGGAGAGGTTCTTTCAAAAGCTTTAGCTGATAAATTAGGTATTGAACGTTACGGGTTTTGTTTGCCAATGGATGATTGCTTAGCACAAGTTGCCATTGATTTTGGAGGAAGAAATTGGTTGGTTTGGGAAGCAGAATTTAAACGCGAAATGATAGGGAAAATGCCCACAGAAATGTTTTATCACTTTTTTAAATCGTTTACAGATGGCGCAAAATGTAATTTAAATATCAAAGCAGAAGGAAACAACGAACATCATAAAATTGAGGCAATATTTAAAGCTTTTGCAAAAGCAATTAAAGTTGCCGTAAAACGTGATGCAGATAAAATGATTTTGCCATCAACTAAAGGAATGCTTTAACAAATTACGAATAAAGAATGTTGATTTATGATTTTTGTAATCGTAAATCTAAAATCATAAACCTAAAATAAAAGTGAGAATAGTTATCATAGATTACGGAGCAGGAAATATCAAAAGTATTCAATTTGCAATGCAACGATTGGGTTATAAAGCCATCTTAAGTCATGATGTTCGCGAAATACAAGATGCTGATAAAGTTATTTTTCCGGGAGTTGGTGAAGCGGGTAGCGCTATGAAAAAACTAAAAGAAAGCGGATTAGACAAATTGATACCAACATTGACACAACCAGTATTAGGGATTTGTTTAGGGATGCAATTAATGTGTAATTATAGCAAAGAAGGAAATACAAAAGGGCTCGGTATTTTTGATATTGACGTAGTAAAATTTGATAATAGGTTGAAAGTCCCCCAAATAGGGTGGAATAAGATTATTAATTTACAATCTAAATTATTTAAGAACATAAGTGAAGCAGCATATATGTATGCCGTACATAGTTATTATGTATCTATTTGTAATGAAACAATTGCAGAGACCAATTATGGAATCAGTTATTCATCCGCTTTACAGAAAGATAATTTTTACGGAGTACAGTTTCACCCGGAAAAAAGCAGCAATGCAGGAGGACAAATATTAAAGAATTTTTTAAAACTTTAGTATTCTAAGATAGAATGTTCTTGAGCATTACTGAGACACAAAATATGTTTTGTATAGAAGGTAGCCAAGCAAAGCTTGTCGAAGGATTATAAAAATATTAATAAATAACTCCCCTCCTTATTTTAAGGAGGGGTGCCCAAAGGGCGGGGAGGTTATAACCCTTCCGTCTTCAAAATAGAAAAGCTGTTGCTTTTCTATTTATTGAATCCACCTCCCCTTTTAAGGGAAGGAATTAAAATAGAATAAAAATGAGAATTATCCCAGCTATAGATATTATTGAAGGTAAATGTGTTCGTTTATCTAAAGGAGATTATGCAACCAAAAAGATTTATAATGAAAATCCGCTAGAGGTTGCTAAAAATTTTGAAGCACATGGTATTAAATATTTGCATTTGGTAGATCTTGACGGAGCAAAAAGCAGTCATATTGTTAATTATAAAATATTAGAACAAATAGCATCTAAAACAAGCCTGAAAATTGATTTCGGAGGTGGACTTAAGTCAGATGAAGATTTAAAAATTGCTTTTGAAAGTGGTGCTGATCAAATAACTGGTGGGAGTATTGCAGTTAAAAACCCTGCTACCTTTAAGAAGTGGTTAAAAATCTATGGAAGTGATAAAATTATTTTGGGTGCTGATGCGTATAATGAAAAGGTAGCAATCAGCGGATGGCAGGAGGAAAGTGATCAGGAATTAATTCCATTTATACAAAGTTATCAGCAAGAAGGTGTGCAGTATGTAATCTGTAC
>CAYXAZ010000097.1:0-11223 GCA_964463085.1 uncultured Flavobacteriaceae bacterium
AGAGGTAAATCGGAAACCCCGAGGCAGAGCCTAGGGGAATTCTTTTCGATTAAAATAAAAAACACCTTAACTCTAATTTTAGTATCGTGCATTATGATATCATGCAGTCCTAAAATTTTTAAAGATAAATGGACAAAAATAGAAGCTCCAGAAACTTTTAAAGCCCGATTTGAAACCTCTAAAGGAAATTTTGAGATTGAAGCTCATCGCAAATGGTCACCAAAAGCGGTAGATAGATTATATCAATTAATTACTAGCGAATTTTACACAGATAATGCACTTTATAGAGTAGTACCAAACTTTGTAGCTCAATTTGGTATTCATAACAATAATAACTTAAATAAATCTTGGAATTCACACGAAGTAATAGACGAACCGGTAGTAGAGAAGAATGTTATCGGTACAATTGCTTTTGCCCGAGGTGGGAAAAAAACGCGTACCTCAGAAATATTTATAAATCTAAAAAACAATTCACCATATTTAGATACGATATATTATGGCGGTGTAAAAGGCTTTCCTGTAGTTGCTAAAGTAAGTAAAGGGATGGAAGTCATAAAACAATTCTATAACGGTTATTCAGAAAAACCTGCAAACAGAATAGATTCAATATATAAAAGAGGAAATACTTATTTAAAAAACACCTTCCCAAAGCTTGATTATATTAAAAAAGTTTATATTATTAAGTAATTTCACAAGCAATTTCAGCTGCTAATTTTGCATTATTATATATTAATTGAATATTAGCGTCTAAACTTTTACCTTCGGTCAATTCTTTGATTTTGGCTAACAAAAAAGGAGTATTTTCTTTACCTTTAATTTTATTCATTTCAGCTTCTAAAATTGCTTTCTCAATGGTTTTTGTTATGATATTATAATCTAATTGATGTGCGGTAGGCACAGGGTTTGCAATTACTACCCCACCCTTTAAATTCATGCCCCATTTGGCTTGTAAAAATTCTGCAATTTCACTTACTGAATCTAGTCTATAATCAACTTCAAATCCACTTTTTTGGGTGTAAAAAGCAGGCAATTCTTTCGTTTTATAACCTAAGACCGGCACTCCATGCGTTTCTAAATATTCAAGGGTCAAACCTAAGTCTAAAATTGATTTTATTCCTGCGCAAACAACAGCAACATTAGTATTTGCCAATTCTTGTAGATCTGCTGAAACATCAAAAGATGTAGAAGCGCCTCTATGCACACCACCAATTCCGCCGGTAGCAAATACTTTAATACCCGCTATTTCAGCTGCAATCATAGTAGATGCAACTGTAGTTGCGCCGTCTACTTTTTTAGAGATCAAGTACGGAATATCACGTCTGCTTGCTTTTACAATCTTTTGCCCGGCTTTTCCTAAGTATGCTATTTCATCTTTGGTTAATCCTACTTTGAATTTGCCTTTGATAATGGCAATAGTCGCCGGAATTGCTCCATTATCTCTAACTATCTCCTCAACTTTAAGGGCAGTTTCCACATTTTGAGGATAGGGCATTCCATGTGAAATAATGGTAGATTCTAAAGCAACAATCGGTGTCTTTTCCTTTAAGGCACTTTCTATTATAGGATTTATTTCAATGTATTTTGAAATCATTCTATTAAGTCTAAAACCATTTGTTCAGAAATATCAGGATGCACTGCATTTTTATGCTGTATTGTAACTTGTGCACATCCAGAACCAAATTTTGCCATATCATATAATTCTAATTTTTTAATTTCGCCATAAATTATTCCAGCTGTAAAGGCATCACCGGCTCCATTTGTATTTACGGGTGAAATAATATTGTTTTTTGAAATAAATATTTCATTTTCATCACCACAGGCAACACCATCACTACCAAGTGTTATAAATACTTTCTTTACACCTAGCTTTAAAAAATGTTCAACTAGTTTTTCGTAGTCGCTTTCATTTTCAGCTTCAATACCACTTAACAATTCAGCCTCTAAAGAATTACATTTTAAAATATATACTCTGTCAAGAATAGACTTAGCTTTTAATGCTTTTTTTGCAGTAACAGCTTCTAAAATAAAGCGCGTATTGGGTAATCGCTCAGTAACCAATTCTAAAATTGATACCGGCAAATTTGTTTCCAACACACAATATTCATTTTGAGCAATAATATCTAAGTTATCCAAAATAAAAGTATCAGGAATATCATCATAGATATCCATTGCTGCTAAACCCAATGCCAGATCATTAAAGCGATCCATTATTGCTACGTATAAAGGCGTAGTACTATTTTCTTTCGTTAAAGAGTGTTTAATAGAAATATTTAGATCATTACATGAATTAATCAATGTTTTTGAAAATTCATCAGTAGCAAAAACACTTAGAAATTCAACGTCAAAATCTAAGCATTTTAAGTTCTCAGCAATATTTCTACCAACACCACCAAGTATTCTTTCGATAGTACCTGTATTAGAATCTTCAAATATTAATTTTTCTTTTGAAAAACCAATCAAATCAATAATAGAAGCACCAAGTACTGTAATTTTAGAAGTATCTGCCATCTTAATAAAAAACTTTCTTAAATTTAAGTAAATTTACAAGATAAAGCAAAAAACAGATGCAAAAATTTCAATCTATATTTAAAGTTGACAAACCAATTATTGGTATGATTCATTTAAAAGCACTACCCGGAACGCCAAAATTCAATAATAATATCAATGAAATTATTGATGCAGCATTACATGAAGTTGAAATCTATAAAAGTGCCAGTATTGATGCTTTAGCAATTGAAAATATGCATGACGTTCCATATTTAAAAAATGATGTTGGTCATGAGATAAGCTCTATAATGAGTATTATCGCTCATAAAGTTAAAAAATTGAGTGGCTTACCTTGTGGTATTCAGGTATTATCTTCAGCCAATAAAGCCGCTTTAGCCATTGCAAAAAATGCAGGTTTAGATTTTATTAGAGCAGAAGGTTTTGTTTTCGGACATATTGCAGACGAAGGTTATATTGATGCTAATGCAGGTGAATTACTACGTTATAGAAAAACTATTAACGCTGATCATATAGCCGTTTTTACCGATATTAAAAAGAAACATAGTTCACATGCTATAACCGCTGATGTAGATATTGTTGAAACTGCAAAAGCAGCTGAATTCTTTTTAAGTGATGGTTTAATTGTTACAGGAATTAGTACCGGAGAATCAGCTAATATTGACGAAATCAATGCCATAAAAAAAGCTTGTAAAATTCCTGTAATTGTGGGTTCTGGAATTACTCTTGATAATCTGACTCAATATCTACCAAGTAGTGATGCGTTGATAGTAGGTTCTTATTTTAAAAAAGACGGCTATTGGGCTAATGAGTTAGAACAAGATAAAATTGCTCGCTTTATGGATAAGGTGAACTCTCTAAGAAGCTAACTTACAATATTTTAATGTATTATGATGTGTCAATTCTGTAAAAGTCAGATAATTCGATGACAAAATTAATCCATTTTTGTATATTTACTATTAACTATGATAGAATTTATCCTTAACAATAAACATATCAAAACCGCTGAACACAACGGAATAACCTTATTAGATTTTATTAGAGACAATCAACAGTTAAAAGGTACAAAAATTGGTTGTAGAGAAGGTGATTGTGGCGCATGTACGGTTTTAATAGGCACATTACAAGAAAACAAGATAGTCAACTATCAAAGTATTACTTCTTGTATCTCACCTTTAGGAAATGCTCAAGGCAAACATATTGTAACAGTTGATGGCACCAACTTACAAGATAAATTAACAACTGCTCAACAGGCAATGACTGATAATTATGCAACCCAATGTGGATTTTGCACTCCGGGATTTGTGGTCTCACTTACCGGATTGGCACTAAAAAATACTTTTATTTCTTATGCTGACGGACTCAACGCCATCAGCGGAAATATTTGTAGATGTACAGGATACAAGTCTATTGAAAAAGCGACCAAAAACGTAATAGATTCTTTACAAAAAAAGGATACTTCTAACCCAATTAAATGGTTAGTGGAAAACAATTATATTCCTAAATATTTTGCAACTATTCCTGAAAGATTGACTGCTATTATATCAGAAAATAAGTCAACTAAAAACTCAAATTATGTAGCCGGAGGAACTGACTTATACGTTAGACATGCTGATACACTGGCTGAAGAAAACATCAACCTTTTAACTCCCAATAATGAACTTACCGGTATTTCTTTTTATAAAGATAATTGTGCGATTGGCGCTTTAGCTACCGTTACAGATTTGATGTATAATAATGCCATGCAGGTTTATTTTCCTGAGATACAATCCTTTTTAAAGCTAGTCTCTTCTGAACAGATCAGGAATATGGCTACTCTTGCCGGAAATTTTGTAAATGCTTCTCCTATTGGAGATATGACAATCCTTTTTTTGGCATTAAACTGTAATATAACCATTAAAAATACTGATGATAAGCTAAGAACAATTGCTTTAAAAGATTTTTATACATCTTATAAAGTATATGATCTGCAAAAAGATGAAATTATTGTAAACATTGCCTTTGAAGTACCTGACAGTTCGCATCATTTTAATTTCGAAAAAGTAAGCAAACGTACCCATTTAGACATTGCAAGTGTTAATTCTGCTATCAATATTAAAACCAGTGGCAACACAATCGAAAATGTTCATTTGGCTGTTGGCGGTGTAGCTCCAATTCCGAAATATTTACACAAAACGGCTACCTTTTTAGTAAATAAAGAAGTCAGTATTGAAGTACTTAAAGAAGCTAATTTAGTCATGCAAGAAGAGATTGCACCCATCAGTGATGTAAGAGGTTCGAGCGACTATAAAAGATTATTGGCAAGACAATTATTCTTTGCTCATTTTACCAAATTGTTTCCTAAAAAAATAAGTTTAACCGAATTAGTTGCCTGATGAATAGTATAAAAAATATAGATTCTTTTGGGCATGTAAGAGGTGAATCGCTTTTTGTAGATGATATAATTGTTCAACAAAATACACTCTACGGATTGGTGTTCGACTCTCCAAAAGCACATGGCACTATAAAGAAATTAGACATTGCTAAAGCGGAAGCAATTGAAGGTGTTATTAAAATTTTTACATATAAAGATATTCCGGGAGAGAATCAAATTGGAGGCATTATTCCAGATGAACCTTTATTGGCAGATAATGAAGTTCATTTTGTAGGACAACCTGTTGCATTTATTATAGCAACTTCAGATGGTATAGCCAAAAAAGCCCGCGCAATCATTGAAATTGAAATTGAAGAGCTCTCAATAATAACGGAAGCAAAAGAAGCAGCTGCTAAAAAACAATTTATCAATAAACCCAGAACTTTTAATTTAGGAAATACTAGCAAAGCTTTCAGTGATTGCGACTATGTTTTTGAAGATGAAGTATTCACTAACGGACAGGAGCATTTGTATTTAGAAACGCAAGGTGCGTATGCCATTCCGATGGAAAATGGTAGTATTAAAGTTACTTCTTCCACTCAAGATCCAACACAAGTTCAAAAAGCAATTGCCAAGGTTTTAGGTATCGGCATGCATCGTATTGAAGTAGATGTCATCCGACTTGGCGGTGGTTTTGGTGGAAAAGAAGATCAAGCTACACCTTGGGCAACATTGGCTGCTTTGGCAACTTATCTCTTAAAAAAACCTGTAAAATTAATATTGAATCGTCATGATGATCTACGAATGACAGGCAAACGCCATCCTTATGAAAGTAATTTTAAAATTGGTTTATCAAAAGAGCTGAAAATCATAGCTTTTGAGGCTGATTTTTATCAAAATGCAGGTGCTGCAGCTGACTTATCTCCTGCAGTGGCAGAAAGAACATTATTCCATGCTACCAATAGTTATTTTGTTAAAAACGTAAA
Organism: uncultured Flavobacteriaceae bacterium; assembly: GCA_964463085.1. Classification (GTDB taxonomy): domain Bacteria; phylum Bacteroidota; class Bacteroidia; order Flavobacteriales; family Flavobacteriaceae; genus Aureibaculum. The sequence goes on from CAYXAZ010000097.1 coordinate 5,845, forward strand.
AACTACAGTATACAGCTGTAAGACTAATCTACCTCCAAATACTGCTTTTAGAGGTTTTGGCGGTCCGCAAGGTATGTTCGTTATTGAAGCCGCTATTGCAAAAGCTGCACATAAAATTGGTGTTACTGCAAAAGCAATTCAAGAAGCAAATTTAATACAGGAAAATGATGAGTTGCCTTATGGGCAAATAATGAAACAAACAGAAGCTGTAAATTCATGGCAATCAACAATAAAAAATTTTAATTATAAAAAGTTAGCTTCTGAAGTTGAAACATTCAACAACAAAAACAAAGACTTTAAAAAAGGCATTGCACTAATGCCAATTTGTTTTGGTATATCCTTTACCAATACGTCAATGAATCATGCTAGAGCTTTGGTGCATATCTATCAAGACGGAACGGTAGGAATTAGCACCGGAGCTGTTGAAATGGGACAAAGTGTAAATACAAAAATGATGCAAATTGCTTCTCAAACTTTTGCCATTCATCCTGACAAGATTAAGTTAGAAACTACCAATACTACGCGTGTTGCCAATACTTCACCAAGTGCTGCCAGCTCAACCGCTGATCTTAACGGAAAAGCATTATTAAAAGCTTGTTCAGCAATTTTAGAACGACTAAAAATAGTAGCTGCAAAAGAATTAAAAGTTAATGAAAAAGAGCTTTCTCTACAAAATGAATGGGTGTATATCAATTCAAAAAAATCGTCACTTTCGTGGAAAGCATTGATTGCGAATGCAATGTTAGAAAGAATTGCTTTATCAGAAAAATCACATTATGCAACACCTATAATTCACTTTGATAAGGCTAAAGAAAAAGGGCATCCGTTTGCATATCATGTATACGGAACTGCAATTATAACAACTACTGTTGACTGTACAAGAGGTACTTATGTATTTGATTCCATAAAAATTGTACATGATTATGGTAAAAGCATGAATCAAGGCATAGATCTAGGTCAAGTTGAAGGCGCCTTAGCACAAGGTATTGGTTGGATGACCATGGAAGAAATTGCCTACGATAAAAAAGGAAACTTACTTTCTAATGCCTTGTCTACCTATAAAATTCCTGATATTTTTTCTGTTGCTGAAGATATAGAAGTAATTCCGTTGGAAACTGAGGGTAACGAAATGGCAATTTTAAAATCAAAAGCAGTAGGTGAACCTCCATTGATGTATGGAATTGGTGCTTATTTTGCGATACAAAATGCAATCAAAGCTTATAATCCAAATTATAAATTGAAATTTCATGCACCTTTGACTCCCGAAAAGGTCTTAATGAGTTTATATGAAAATTAAGAATAAGTTTATACATTATTTACCCGTTGTGCATTTTGAATAATTAGATGAAAACTGATGTCGATTGACGAGCTTTACTCAATGAAAAAAAATAAACCAGTCCAAAATGAAAAACTATATTTTAATATCTTTTATATTATTATCTCTAACCCATACGGGTTGTAAAGTAACAAACGAATATAAAAAAGCAAAAACAATAAACTCAATAAATGCTTATGAAAGTTATTTATCAGAATATCCGCAAAGTAAATATTCAGAAAATATAAAAAAAGACCTTTCTACTTTATATGAAAAGAAGGATTGGGAAGTTATAAAATATAGTAACAAAGAAGGTGATTACTATGAATTTATCTCTAACTATCCAACCAGTAAACATATAACAGAAGCTAAAAGATTAATTTATCAAATAAAAGAGCTGAGTGCATGGGATGAATCAAAAAAATTAAACACAATTTATGGTTTTGAAAATTTTATTTCTGAATATCAGAGTTCAAAATATATTATTAATGCTAAAAATAAAATTTCTGAATTACAAGAACAAAATGCATGGAATACTGCAAACAATATAGGAACCATAGGTTCATATAAAAAGTATATGTCAAATTTTCCTTTTGGTCAAAATCACAACTTTGCAAATCAAAAAATACATGAACTTAAAATAATTATACCTGAATGGAAAAAAATACTTAAGAATAATACTATTCATTCATATAAAGTATTTATTCTAAAGTTTCCCAATTCATCATTGGCATCAATAGCAGAACAAAAAATAGATGAATTAGAATTGCAAGAATGGACATTTATTGAAAATAAAAATACCATTCCTGCATACAGAAAATATATTAAAGAAAACCCATACAGTACTTATATTAATTTAGCAGAAAAGAGAATAATTGATTTAGAAGTAAATGAAATTTTTAACGGGCAATATAGATCTTTACCAGCAATGAGTAAAACTTCAACTAACAATTTTCTTTTAGAAATAAACAGCATTGAAATATTTAACAATACAGGTTACTCTCTTACTATAAGATATAGTGGACTTGATAGTAAAAAAATTATATTACTATCAAAACAAAAACAAAGCATCACACTCAAAAATGGATATTATCGTGTTACGGCTTCAGTAAACACTACAAATGTAAATAATTATGCTGGAAAAGAAAACTTGACAGGTGGTATTTACAGTTCGGAATACTACATTAGCACTAAAAAAAATGATGAATGAGTAAATGAAATATTCAGCAGAAATAATAAAAATAATTCTTGCAATTTTATTTATAATTTGTTTGTACGATATGCCATATGGTTTTTACCAAATTGTGAGATTTATTGGCATGTTTGGCTTTGCTATTATTAGCTATAAAGCTTTTGTCAAAAATGTAAATTTTTATTTTGTTCTTTGGGGTGCTTCTGCAGTATTAATAAATCCTTTCTTTAAGATAGCATTGGGCAGGGAATTGTGGAACATTATTGATATTACATGGGCGATAATTTTAATTATTAGCTTGATAACAAAAAACAAACCTTTTAAGGAGATAAACATATGATAAACTTTGTAAACGAGGTGTCTTAATGAACAGCATGACAGACGAAAAAAATCAGAAAAATATGAAATATACTTACACGATCCTTTATGTAGAAAATGTACTTGAAACAATTGAGTTCTATGAACAAGCGTTTGGGTTTCAAAGAAAATTCATAACGCCTGAAAAAGATTATGGAGAATTAATTTCAGGAGAAACAACTATTTCCTTTGCCTCATTTGAATTAGGAAACTCAAATTTTAAAAATGGATTTCAAAAAAGTTCTCTTTTAGGCAAACCCTTTGGAATAGAATTGGCGTTTACTACCGAAAATATTGAGGTTGATTTTGAAAAGGCAAAGAAAGCGGGAGCGATAGAAGTTGAAAAACTTACAACTAAACCTTGGGGACAAAAAGTAGGATATGTTAGAGATAACAACGGTTTTCTAATCGAGATCTGCACACCTATTAAAATGGGCTAAAAATTTAGAAAATGGACAAAGAAGAAAGAATTAAGCACACTGTTGAGCAATTAATTGGACAAGGAAATTTGGACATTGTGGACACAGTTTTTACTACTGATTATACCCAAACCATTTAGGTTTTCGGGAGTTTTGGCAAAAGTTATTTTTTTCTTTAAAAAGGCGAAGAGTTCAACCATAGCCTCTTGTGCTGAGCGAAGTCGAAGTGTTGTTATGGTTTTATTTTTTAACGCATGTCGGGCACGGCATGACAATTGGTTAATTACCGTCACTTTAATAAAAGTGATTAGTAAAACAGGCTTTCTCATTTTTTTCCAAATTTTATTCTAACTATAAATGCTAACTTTGGACACTTATAACTCTAAATACTTTAGGCACTGAATAGTTACCACAAACTAAATAGAAATCCGAACCGCTAAAATGTTTTTAAACGCTGAAAGCAAAATGCACTGATCTCGATGGCAATCGGGAGCTTAGTTTTAACTATTTTTGAGAATATAATTTTTTATGAATGACTTTTTGATTTATAGTAAGTGTTGTTGGATTGATGGACAAATTACCGAAGCAACTTTACACATCAGTAAGGGTAAAATAGCGGCAATTTATCTTGAAAAATATTATGATGATACTATTGAATTTCTAGATTATAATAATTCAATTATAATGCCCGGTATTATTGATGCCCATGTTCATATTAATGAGCCCGGGAGGACACATTGGGAAGGTTTTGATTCTGCCACAAAAGCGGCAGCTTTAGGTGGAGTCACAACACTAATTGAAATGCCTTTAAATGCTGATCCTGTTACAACCAATATTAAAGCATTTGAAATAAAAAAGCTTGCTACAAAAAATAAATTACACGTTAATTGTGGATTCTATGGTGGAGCTGTTCCCGGTAATGAAAATGATATTGAACCTTTAATAAAAGCCGGTGTTTTTGGCATTAAAGGATTTTTAACACATTCAGGTATTGATGAGTTTCCCAATGTAACAAAAGATGATTTAGAAAAAATTGCTCCGATTTTAGCTAAATGTGATGTACCTTTACTATTACACTGCGAGTTTGGGGAGGAAAAAAACATTCCGCAGGTTCAACCAAAAAGCTATAGAGCGTATTTAGCATCAAGACCCACGGAATGGGAATTAAATGCACTTAGGATAACGCAGGATATTCAAGAAAAGTATAACATTAAAACGCATATTGTACACCTTTCTGCGGCAAAAGGCTTGCAATCAATTAATTATCATAAAAAACATACTGAAAAATTAACCATAGAAACCTGTCCTCACTACCTTTATTTTACCGCAGAAGATATTCCAGATGCCTCTCCAATTTACAAATGCGCTCCTCCAATACGAGAAAAAGAAAATAATGATGCACTTTGGGAGGGATTATTAAATGATGAGTTCGATTTTTTAGCTTCTGACCACTCTCCTGCTCCACCGGAAATGAAAAAATTAGAGGAAGGTAATTTATTCGAAGCTTGGGGCGGTATTGCCGGATTACAATTTACTTTATCTGTAGTTTGGACAGCTGGTCAGAAAAGGGGTTTGACCTTGGAAAAATTGATTCCTTTATTAACAGTAAACCCGGCTAAATTTTTAGACCTAAATCATAAAAAAGGGTTATTAAAAAAAGGATATGATGCTGATATTACAGTTTGGGATGAAACGGAAGAGTTTATCGTAACTGAAAGTATAATTGCGCACAAACACAAAGCAACACCTTATATGAATCATACATTAAAAGGTAAAATAATTCATACCTTTGTGAATGGTGTTCAGGTTGTAAAAAATAGTAAACTAATTACTTTAAAATCCGGTAAATTATTGCTAAGAAAGTAACTACTAAATAATACTAATTCTTATATCTGTGAAAATCATAAAAATCAGCGAAACTTGTACTGAGCCTTTCGACGAAGTCTATCCTGGGTTCTTCGTCGTCGAAAGGCTCAAGACATGCTAGTCGAAGTATTAGCGTTCCATAAGTAAGATCACACCTTCTAAGAAGGTGGCTTTGAAAAACCCCTAAAAGGGGCAATGAGCAACAAGATTATAAACCTACCCAAAGACCT
>CAYXAZ010000098.1:0-10968 GCA_964463085.1 uncultured Flavobacteriaceae bacterium
TTTTTAAATAGTTCTCGACTGCGCTCGAACAGACAAAGTGCTAATAATCAATATTATGCATTATTAACTACATTTCTTACATCGAACTCACGTTAATTATTAATGAGATGTAAGTATAGTAATATGAACAACTTAGTAAATCCGTCAGTGATAGTGATTTTCGGTAATCCCGAAGCCCCGGGAGTATTGAGAACTATCTTAAAATTTAAATTCTCGATACTAACCTACCTGCCGGCAAGGCTGGTTTCACTCATTTTCAATTTTTAAAATTTACTCATCGGAAGTTTTGGGAGACGAATTTTATACAAAATGCACAACGGGAATTAGTTATAAAAAACAAAAACAGCCAAGCAAGAACTTGGCTGTTTTAAATTTTTGCAAAAACTCATGGAAAACCATGAATTTTAAAAATACCCATTTGCTCTATTGACAGGCATTCTTTTTTGCAATAATTTTGGAGTATTAATTGTCGCTAAACACTTATATACATACTCCTTGAAATAAGGGGAGAAAGGAAGGGGAGAAAGGTGAGAAGTTAAAAAGCTGAAATCAGCATCTACAAATTGCTTCTCTCCTTACTATAAATAGGAGTTTCCTTTTCTCTGTTGCTAAAGTACTAATTATTTTGGTTTATGCAAAATAATTTTTTAATTGTTAATAAATATGTATTTATTTAAAAATCAAGTAGTTATCTTTTTTATGATAAATATTTATTAACAAAAATAGTATTTTATTAACAATTTTTTATTTACTTTACTCCAGTAACCATCAAAAGTTAGTGGTTTTTGGGTAGAGATTAGTGGTTTTTGGGTATTTTTTAAACTCCTTGTTTTCACTATTGTTTTTGCTTGGTTATGACCATACTTTTGATGCATATATAAAATCAAAAGTTTTACATTTTATAAACAACTCTAAACAATTTAATAACTCTAAAATCCCCTAATCATGAGAAAAATTTTACTCGCCCTGAGTGCGGTATTGGTATTGGCTTCTTTTACCAACAACACTGACAAAACAATCATTTTAAAAGACATTGACGGTACTTTATTACAATCTTTCCCAATAATTGAACAAGTTAATAATGAATATACAGTTACTTTTACTGTTGATGCTATGACAGTTGTAACTTCTAATGTAAATGCAGAAGGTGCACATATCAATTTAATTGATAATGGTAGCTCAGGAGCTACTGTAACACATACCTTAACCTTTGATAGAGGTGCTATTGACTTTAATAGCTACATTTTAAGTAATACGGATGTGGCTACAACTAGTGGTGAAATGTATTTAGCAACAGCTTATGTTGCAATAAAAACAAAACCTAGACATCTTTCTGAACTATAACAAATTTTTTTGTTATTATTTTTGATATTGTTCTAATATAAATTTATAAATCCGAAAGTTTTAACTCTCGGATTTTTTTTATCTTTATTTCTTATATTAACACAATATATAGTAAAGTTTTATGTTTAAAATTTAGGTGAAATTAAACAGCCATTTATAATGATAGACGAAGAGTTAGTCGAGTTTTTTAAGGACGATAAAATAACGGTACATATTGCTGATGATCATCAGATCTTAATTGATGGGGTGATTGCTGTATTGGGTCTTGAGAAAGATATTGAAGTGGTAGGCTATTCTTTAAACGGTATTGAGGTATTAAATTGGTTTGATGAACATTCTGCCGATGTATTGGTGCTAGATATTAATATGCCAAAGCTAGACGGCATCGAGGTGTTAAAGAAATTTCAAACCTATGAAGATGTGCCTCATGTTGTCATTTTATCTAGTTATGATGATGTTAAATTGATCAAAGAAGTATTAAGTATGGGTGCCAAAGGTTTTGTGCCTAAAAAATCTGCCGGCGAACATATAGTACAGGCCATTCGAAATGTCTCTAAAGGGCAGCAATATTTTAGTGAAGAGGTCAAAGAAAAAATGATGAAGACCTTAATGGGCAAACCCACACATGATAAAATAAGCCCGGAAGGTATGCTGATGAATTCGTTGACAAGAAGGGAATACCAAATATTAAAATTGATTGCCCAGCAATACACCACCAAAGAAATAGCAGTGGAATTACATGTAAGCGATAGTACCATAGAAACACATCGTAAAAATTTGATCAAAAAAATAAATGTAAAGAATAGTGTGGGTCTGGCCATTTTTGCCATGAAAAACGAGATCATTTAATCTACCTTTAATTTTGACAAATAAACCGACAACGTTGTTTTATCAACCCGCATCAATTAGAAAAAGGTGTTTGTTGCTGTTAATATTTATTTTTAGCTGTTTTACTATTTATTCTCAAAATGAATCTTTAGAAATCACTATCCCGGAAAAATTACAACAGATTGAAGAACAAATTGTAAAACAGGAATATGAGGAAGCCCTGATTACAATAGAACTACTTGAATTAAATAAGAAATTTATTGTTATCGATAGTAATGCACTAAGAATAGCATTATTAAGAGCAAAGAGTTTTTATGGTAATAAAGAACAAGAAAAAGCTATTGATATATTGTTAAAAGGCTTAGACAAGTTAAAATTAAAACCTGAACTATCAAAACTTAAAATACAATATTCATACTTTATTGGTGAAGTTTTTAGATCAGCAAAAAACTACGCCAAGGCAAGAAATTATTATAAGATTTCTTTAAAGGAGCCAGAGTTAATAAATGATACCATTACTATTTTAAAATCATATTTAGGAGTTGGTTCTACATTTTATAAAGAAAAAAAATATGATAGCGCCATTTATTATTATAATATAGTAAAAAGCTATCCTTTAACTATTAATACTGCTAAGGAGATTTCAAAAGCTTATAATGAGTTAAGCGGGATAGCTATGGAAGAAAATAACCTTGAATTAGCGGAAGAATATGGGAGTACATCTTTAGAAATTAAAAAACAACAAAAAGATACTTTGGCCATTGCTACGGCTTTAATAAATCTTAGTAATATCTTATATGCTAAAGAAGAATATAAAGACGTAAGAATAAATTATTTAAAAGCCTATGATAACGTAAAATTTTTAAAAACCAAAAGAGCTTTTAAGATTAAAGAGAATACTCTCTATAATTTAGCCTATGTAAATGAACAGTTAAAAGATTTTAAAAAAGCTTATTATTATTTAGAAGATGCTACCAATCTAACAGATAGTTTGGCTGAGGCAAATAGAATTCAAAATATTTCAGAAATAGAGGCGAAGTATAATGTAGCCAAAGAAGCTCAAAAGACAGAAGAAGAAAAATCAAAACTTTTAAGGACTAAACTTTTATTTTATGGTTCAGCAATAACCTTTTTAATAATTATGGTGTTGAGTTATATATTTTATAGAAACTATAGGTTAAAACAGCGCAATAAACTAGAACAGATAGAGAATGAAATGCATACTAAAATAATAAATGCAACCATAGACGCTAAAGAAAAAGAACGTAAATCTATAGCAGAAACATTACATGATAGTGTAAGTGCATTACTTTCGTCAGCCAACTTACATTTACAAGCTACCAAAGCGCAATTAAGAAAAGATGCCCCTAAAGAGATTACAAGGGCGCAGTCAATTGTCAATGAGGCTTCGGTAAAAATTAGAGATTTGTCACATGAATTAATTTCGTCTGTATTGTTAAAATTTGGGTTGGCATTTGCAGTACATGATATGTGTCAGAAATATTCTAATTCACAAATATCATTGTTAAGTGATGATAATGGTATCAAAAGATATGAGCAAGATTTTGAAATAAAAATTCATAATATCATTGAAGAGCTAATTAATAATATATTAAAACACAGTAAAGCTTCAAATGCAACAATTATGTTAGTACATAGAGCTGATGATAAGTTAGGTATTAGAATTAATGATGATGGTATTGGTTTTGATATGAAAAAAGCAATAAGAAAAGACGGTTTAGGGTTGAGCCATATTAGTGCAAGAATTAAAATAATGAAAGGTGTGTTTACTGTAGAGTCTTCAAAAGATGAAGGAACAAATATCTTTATTTTAGTACCTATACAATTTAAAGAAGCAGTTGCTTAAGTCCGTTTCTAAAGTTCTATAATCTCCAAATTTTCAATCTTATCTTTATTAATTTCAAAACGCAACATAGTTCTTACTTGATGAAATCCATGTTTTCCTGCTGCGCCCGGATTTAAGTGTAATAAATTCAATTTTTTGTCAAACATTACTTTTAAAATATGTGAGTGTCCAGAAATAAAAATTATAGGTGGATTTTTATGTATCGCTTCTCTTATTCGATTGTCATAACGTTTAGGATATCCACCGATATGGGTTATCCAAACACTAACATTTTCTACAGTAAATTTATTATCTAACGGAAACTCAGCCCTAACCTCATTGTTATCAATATTTCCATAAACGGCACGTAAAGGTTTTAGTTTCTGTATAGTGTCAGTTACTTCTATATTACCAACATCACCAGCATGCCATACTTCATCAGCTTGCCTTATATATTTTATAATTTGAGGATCAATAAAACTATGAGTATCCGATAATAGTAAAATTCGTTTCAATGCTTAAAATTTAATTTTTAATTAAGATTTAAAAAGTAGTGATTTTATATCTTTGCTTTAAGCAAAAATACTATTTCTTGAGATACTTTAGTGAAACTCTATCTTTAAGAGTAGCCAAAGGCGACGAATTAAAGATAGTTAGTTGAACTGATCCCGCTGCTTGTGCTGAATTTGTTTCAGTAAAAAGCGGGATCTCATTGGAAAAATAAAATAATTTTTTTTGAGATACTTTATCGAAATTACATATAACGGAAAAAATTACCATGGTTGGCAAATACAACCCAATGCAGTATCTGTACAAGAAGTCATAACTGATGCGTTATCAACTATTTTAAGAAAAGATGTGAGTATAATAGGTGCAGGCAGAACTGATACTGGAGTACATGCTCTACAATTATTTGCACATTTTGATATTGATTTTAAATTAGATGAACAAGAAATCAAACAAAAACTGAATGCCTTTTTACCTGATGATATTGTAATTACTGCCATTTTTTTAGTGAATGATGAGACACATGCCAGATTTGATGCTATCAGCAGAAGTTATGAATATAGAATATGGTTGGGTAGGAACCCATTTTTATTAGATACCACTTGGCAAATACATCAGCGAGAATTAGATGTTAAAAAGATGAATGAAGCTGTAGCCATTTTGTTAGAATACACTAATTTTAAATGTTTTTCTAAATCTAAAACAGATGTAAAGACCTACAATTGTAAAATTACGGAAGCAAAATGGGTGTTAGAAAATAATTTGTTGACTTTTCATATAACAGCCGATAGGTTTTTAAGAAATATGGTAAGGGCAATAGTCGGCACTTTAATAGATGTAGGTTTAGATAAAAAAACAAAACAAGATGTGATAGATATTATAAAAAGTGAGAATAGGAGCAATGCAGGAGTTTCAGTTCCACCTCAAGGATTGTTCTTAACCAAAGTTATTTATAAAGAAGGATTGTTTGATAATAAAGATAAAAAAGAGAATAGATAAAAGATTCTCAATTTCCACAAACCACAAACCACAAACCATAAATGAGCGAAAAAGTAACTGGTAAAGTTTTTGACTTAAAATTGTTTAAGCGATTACTAATGTATGTAAAAAGTTATCGTTCTCAATTTATAGTTTCTATTATGTCAGTATTGTTTTTGGCTGGCTTAGCAGCTGTATACCCAATGCTTTTAAAGATAGTAGTAGATGACTATATTATTAATAAAAACGCAGAACAATTATTGATTTTTAGTTTGATAATGTTAGGCGTAAAAATACTTCAAGTAGTATTTCAATTTTTATATATCTATTTTACCAATTGGTTAGGGCAACACATTATTAAAGATATTAGGACGGAATTATTTGGACGTATGCTGCGCTTTAAGATGCAATATTTCAATACTTCCCCTGTTGGTAAATTAGTGACCAGAGTGGTTTCTGATACAGAAACAATTGCCAGTATTTTTGGTCAAGGATTATTTGTGATTATAAGTGATCTATTACAAATGTTAGTTATCATAATTGTTATGATTTGGATGGATTGGGGCTTGGCTTTAATTGTAATTGCTGTATTACCCATTATAATTTATGCTACCAAAATTTTTCAGATCAAGATAAAATCTACCTTTCAAGATGTTAGAAATCAGGTAGCAAATTTAAATAGTTTTGTGCAAGAACGAGTTACAGGAATGAAGATTGTGCAATTATTTACACGCGAAAAAATAGAGTATGATAAGTTTGTAGAAATAAATGACAAACATAAAAAAGCCCATATTAGAACGGTATGGTATTATTCTATTTTTTTTCCCATAGTAGAAATTTTATCTTCTTTAACCTTAGCAGTTGTTGTTTGGTATGGTGGATTAAAAGCTATTTCCGGAGGTCAAGAAATGTTAGGCACCATAACCAGTTTCATAATGATGACAATGGGTTTATTTAGACCGCTACGTCAAATTGCAGATAAATTCAACACCTTACAAATGGGTATGGTTGCAGCCGAGAGAGTATTTAATGTGCTTGATGAAGATGCTGAAGAAGTGAATACAGGAACATTAGTTGCTGAAAATTTAAGGGGAGATATCAGTTTTAAGGATGTAACATTTAGTTATATAAAAGACGAACCTGTTTTAAAGGGAATATCTTTTGAAGTAAAACAAGGTGAAACAGTTGCTGTTGTTGGTGCAACCGGAGCAGGTAAATCGACTATTATCAATTTATTAAATAGGTTTTATAATATTAATTCGGGTGAGATTGCTATTGATGGTATAGATATAGATCAATTTACCTTACATTCATTAAGAGATCAGATTGGTGTTGTTTTACAAGATGTATTTTTATTCTCTGATTCAATTTTTAATAATATTACGTTAAACAATAATACTATTCCTTTAGAAGAAGTAAAAGTTGCTGCTAAAAAAATAGGGATACATGATTTTATAATGAGTTTACCTAATAACTATCATTATAATGTAAAAGAAAGAGGCAGTATGTTGTCTTCAGGACAGCGACAACTGATAGCTTTTTTACGAGCTTATGTAAGTAAGCCGGCTATTTTAGTTTTAGATGAAGCCACATCTTCTATTGATTCACAATCAGAAAAACTGATTCAAAAAGCTACAGATACCATTACTAAAAACAGGACTTCAATTATTATTGCGCATCGATTGGCGACCATTAAAAAAGCAGATAAGATTATTGTAATGGAAAAAGGAAACATTGTTGAACAAGGTACTCACAAAGAATTACTACAACAAAAAGGGTATTATAACAGATTATACGAAATTCAATTTGAAACGGCTAAGGCAAGTTAAGTATTTAATCTAAAGAATTCCTCGACGCTTTGCGTCGAGGTTTCCAGTTTACCTCTCCTTTGGAGAGGTCGTAATCGCATTTAGCGATTACGGGTGAGGCAAAATACATAATTTCGGTTTTTGACCTAAAAGGTCAAAATGAAACGAACGAAACATGTGCTGAACTTGTCGAAGTATACCTCTATGGCTCTGTCTCAAGGATAGTTTGTTTCAAGAAATTATTTATTTAATCACTTACTCTACTTCCGCCTTCGACCCTCTGACTTCTAACCTTCTAAAACTATTCCAAATCATCTTTTATCATTTCAATCAGATGCTCAGTATCATCAAATAAGATAAATTCACCATTCTTAATATAAGAAATTTTTCCTGTTTCCTCAGAAACAACAATTGCTAGTGCATCAGTATGCATAGTTACACCGATAGCAGCCCTATGGCGCAAGCCAAATCTAGCAGGAATGTCAATACCTTTCTCAAGTGGTAAAATTACCCTGGTTGCAGTAATTATATTGTCTTCTATAACAATGGCGCCATCATGTAACGGACTGTTCTTGTAAAAAATACTATTTAACAATGGTATATTCACTTCAGCATTCATAGCATCACCCGTCTGTTTGATGAGTTCTAAATTATTATTTCTTTCTAAGACAATTAAGGCACCGGTTTTAGTTTTTGACATTGTAGTACAAGCGGCAATAATGTTTTCAACATCAGTTGTAATTATGGCATCAGACTTCATGAATTTTAAACGTTTCATAAAACCTTTTTTCGTTGCAAAATTGGTAGAACCAACCATGAGTAAAAATTTTCTGATCTCTTGTTGAAAAACAATAATTAAAGCTATAAAACCACCGCCAAGAAATTTTCCTAAAATATCACTTAGCAATTCCATCTGTAAAGCAACCGTAAGTTTCCAAATTAAATATACAATGGCAATACCTATAAATATATTGATGGCTACAGTTCCTCTAACTAATTTGTATATATAATAGAGTAGTAGTGCTACTAATACAATGTCGAGGATATCTAAAAAATTGAAATCTAAAAAATTGAATGTTTCCAAATAAAAAGGATTTTTGTAAAAATACTAATAATTTATTCGTGAGACTCTAAAAAATTAATTTCAATTTTTTAGTTAGTCGAACTAATCCCGCTATTTTCAGCGGGATCTCGGTTTAATACCCTTTATTCTAATTTACAAAAACCAATTCATAGTTTAATACGGATTTAATTATTCAATAGGTGCTTCTTCTAAAATATGTTGAGGATACTTTACTTTAATCGATTTAATTTTTGAATGCAAGACTTTGTTGTTTTTATCTTTTTTGAAGTTTGTTAGCATGGTATCAAAAGATTTACCATATAGAGATAGAGACAATCTATTTCTTAATTCACTATAGGCTCCAATAATTTCATTCTGTAATGCTATATAAGAAGCATATGAGGTATTTCTATTACTTTGTAATTTGATGATTGCTTTGTCAGGATGATCAGATGATTCATTGTTTTTTTTACCATTGCACCAAGTACATTTATTACCATTTACATCAGTTCCTGCACCATTATCAATAAAATCGACTATTAATTGTCTAACATTTTCTATTTGAACAATATGTTTACCTTCAATTAATATTTCATTTGTTGAATTAATATTAATTTCTAGCACATTTTTTTGATTAACTTCCATCCTAATTTCCGACGTTTTTTCAGGTAATCTTTTGATGATTCCTAATTCTGTATCTAATGTAGTTGTTACCAGAAAAAAGATAAGTAGTAAAAATGCAATATCGGCCATTGAACCAGCATTAATTTCGGGAGGATTTCTTTCGCTCATAATTTTATTTTTAGGTTATACTTCAATTATAAGGTAGGTAGTTGAGGGGAATACAATTGAATCAAATCTTCACAAAATAATGAGAAATCCGACTCTGTATTTAACAAAATATTAACAAAAATGATGCCGAATGTCTAACTTCTAAGGAATTGAGTTATTTTAATAGCTTCATTGGCTTCTTTAACATCATGAACTCGTAAAATAGTAGTGCCGTTTAGTAAGGTTATAGTATTAGCAACAGTGGTTGCGTTTAGAGATTTATCAGGTGTGGTGTCTAATAATTTATAGAGCATAGACTTTCTTGATATTCCTGTTAAAATTGGTAGATCTAAATTTTTAAAAAGTGCTAACTCATTAAGGAGTTTATAATTTTGTTCAAGAGTTTTTCCGAAACCAAAACCAACATCAATAATAATATCGTTTACACCTAAAACTCTTAGTTGGCTTATTTTATTTGAGAAATAAAGAATAATCTCATGAACAATATCTTCATAAGTGGGATCACTTTGCATATTTTGAGGAGTGCCTTGCATATGCATCATAATATATGGCACTTGTAATTTAGCAATGATTGAAAACATATTATCATCCATAGAACCTGCCGAAATATCATTAATCATACAAGCACCATTATTGATGCATTCTTTAGCGACATTGCTTCTGAATGTATCAACAGAAATTAAAATATCAGGAAACTTCTTTGATAATAATTCTATAACCGGAGTAATTCTTTTTAGCTCTTCTTCTTCACTAATATGTTGTGCACTCGGTCTTGACGAATAAGCACCAATATCAATAAAAGTTGCACCTTCACTCAACATTTTTTCTGTCTGGTTTAATATATCTTTGTCACTATTAAATTTACCGCCATCATAAAAAGAATCCGGAGTGATGTTTAAAATACCCATCACTTTGGGTGAAGATAGATCGATGAGGTTTCCTTTACAGTTTATGTACATGTTATTTATTAGAGACTATTGATCCTGTTGATTTTTGGATGCTATTGTTCATTGAAATTTACTAATTATAATTTATTAGTTGCTTGAATTTTGTATTTTTCACTATTTACTCGCCACAGTATTTACTACTTTAGAAACTGTTGGAGCTTGATAGTTTTTCATTTTTTGAATCAATCTATCAATAGATGAATCCACTAACAGCATCTCTCTATTTGTAGATTTTAAAAACCCTTCTGCTACCATTAAGTCTAACTGTTTTAATGTATGGTCAAAAAATCCATTAGTATTTAAAATGCCAATGGGTTTGTTTTCGATACCTAATTGCCCTAAAGTGAGTGCTTCAAAAAGCTCGTCTAACGTCCCAAAACCCCCTGCCAAAGCAATATATCCATCAACAAGTCGGCTGATTTTTACTTTTCGTTTTGACATTTTTTTTGTGACGATCATCTTCGTGATTTTGGTGTGTGCAACTTCTTCATGCCTCAATAAATTCGGAATAACACCAATAACTTCTCCGTTATTTTCTAAAATGGCATCAGCTATAGTCCCCATCATACCTATTTTACCACCACCGTATACCAAACCAATATTGTGTTGGGCAAAATAGCTTCCTAGTTTTTTTGCAGCTTCAGCATAAACAGTGTTAAAACCAATACTCGATCCGCAAAATACAGCAATACGTTTCATAAAATAATAAATTTAGGATGATATTACCAGAAGTTTAGTAGTTGATTAATTTCTCGATCACACTTGAGGAGACATCAAAATGTCTGGTCGAGCCTTTCATTAAGCTTTGCTTGCTACCTTCACAGTAAAATATGTTTTACTGCTCTGTAATGCTCA
>CAYXAZ010000099.1:0-10149 GCA_964463085.1 uncultured Flavobacteriaceae bacterium
ATTATGGGATATAGATTTCTCGAAGAAGAATTTAAAATCACCAAGATTTTTCTAAAGATTAGTTAGTAAAGAAATGAAATAAATAAAGTAAATTTGGTTTTTAGTCTATTAAAAATTTTGAATAATGTTGTTTTAAATTTTTGTAAAATAGAAAAGACATAGGGATAAGTATAGGTTTTTTCTTTACAGATCCTAACATATATAGTTTATATTCAGGAATTAAAATGCAAAAAATGAAATATATAACACTATTATTAGTGATAATCTCTATTGAGATGTATTCGCAAACTACACCGGGAGAATACACAGTAAAGAACGTAATAACGAACACTAAATTTTCTGATTTTGGTACTTCCTTTTTCGGAAAGGATAAAGTCATATTTGCTTCGCCAAAAGATAATACGGTATTTACAAAAAAAACTTGGAGCGGTAATAATCAAGCTTTTTTAGATTTGTATATAGGGACAATTAATGAAAAAGGAGAAATTATTGGAAAGAAAAGAGTATTAGGTGATGTTAATGGGAAGTTTCATGAAGGTGTTGTTTCATTTACCAAAGATTTAAAAACAATTTATTTTAGTGCAAATAATTATACTGATAAAAATAAAGCGAAAAAAGATTCTACAGGAATCGTTAATATTCAATTGTATAAAGCTTCTGTTGGTGATAATGGTGAATGGACCAATATTATAAAACTACCTTTTAATGATGACGAATATTCAACAGGTCATCCTACATTAAATATAGATGATACAAAATTATACTTTGTTTCTGATCGTTATGGCTCGGTTGGAAAAACAGACATTTATGTAGTTGATGTCAATGCTGATGGCACATATAGTGAGCCTAAAAATTTAGGAACGAAAATTAATACTGAAGAACGTGAAATGTTCCCTTTTATTAGTGATGATAATATTTTATATTTTTCATCAAATGGTCATCCTGGTTATGGAGCTCTAGATGTTTTTGCCAGTAGAATTTTCGACACAACAGTTTCAGAACCTATCAATTTAGAAGACCCTGTAAATAGCAGCAATGATGATTTTGCATTTATAATCAATGATGATAAACATAGAGGTTATTTTTCTTCTAATAATAGAAAAGATGGTAAAGGTGATGATGATATTTACTCTTTCATAGCTTTTCCTCCTTTACAAATTGAAGGGAATCAAACAATTTCGGGAATAGTAATTGATAAAGAAACACAAAAACTAATACCTGAAGCTATTGTTGTTTTACAAGATGAAAATGGAAATGAACTAGAAAGAGTAAAGGTGTCTACAAATATAGATTCAAACTTGACACCAAGTATAGATGATCTAAATAAGAATAATCAAGAAAACATTACTGTAGTTACTGGAACAGCAGCAGATATTCATGTCAAAAAAACAGTTGATAATCCAACACCTAATGTAGGTGAAGAAGTTGAGTTTACCGTAGAAATTACAAACAAAGGTACGCGTAAAGCAAAAGGTATTAAATTATCAGATATCTTACCAGAAGGATACACCTATGTAAGTGATGATGATACAGGAATTTATGTATCAAGTACAGATGATATAATATTGCCAAATCTTGCAAAAGGAGAAACACAAACGGTAAAAATAAAAGCAATACTACTTCCTTCCGGAAATGACGGATCATTTAGTTTTGATGCAAAAAGTGATACAAAATATAAAATAGTTGTCATTGCGTCAGGGTATTTAAAAGAAGAAACAGAAATTAAAACTGTAAATGATACAGGTGTAGATCCTTTAGAGATGAGTGTTAGCCTAGCGCAAGAGTTACGAGTTGTTGATGAAAAAATTATGATCAATATCAATACTATTTATTTTGATTTTGACAAATGGAATATTCGCTCTGAGGCAGCTAAAGAATTAGATAAAGTAGTTGCTGTAATGAATGATCACCCTTCCATGGTTATTGAAGGGGGTTCACATACAGATTCTAGGGCTAGAGAAGCTTACAATCAAAGACTATCAGAAAAAAGAGCTAAATCTACGGTTGATTATATTGTAGCAAGAGGTATTGACAGAAGCAGAATTACATCCAAAGGATATGGTGAAATGCAATTGGTAAATAATTGCTCAAGCTTTGTTGAATGTAGTAGAGAAGAACACCAATTAAACAGACGTACAGAATTTGTAATAGTAAATGATAATGATAAGTTTACTTCTAATGCAGCTACTTTAGAAAATGTAAAGATTGATAAAAAAGCCAATCTTACTTTTGTTGAGGTTAAATCTGATATAACTGAAAATAAAACTCCAGAAATTGATGATACTAACTCTGATGTAATAAATACAGAAAAACTGACTATTGCTGAGAATGAATCTATAAATATACCACCTATTTATTTTGATTTTGATAAATGGAGTATTTCAGATTCAGAATTAAAACAATTAGATAATGTTGTTCAGATTATGAAAGATAATCCAACAATTATTGTTGAAGCTGGTTCGCATACAGATTCTAAAAATTTAGAATCATACAATCAATTATTATCTGAAAAAAGAGCTCGATCTGTAGTGAAATATATTGTTTCTAAAGGAATAAGCTCTAATAGAATTATAGGGAAAGGTTATGGCGAAATGAAGTTGACAAACCATTGTAAGAGCTTTGTAAAATGTACACCTGAAGAGCAGCAGGCAAATAGAAGAACAGAGTTTAAAATTATTAAATTATAATATACTTGTGAAGGTTTTGTTTGACTTGAACTTTTAATTAGATTGTATTTCTCAGAAGTTTAATGATAATTTGAATATTTACACAAAATAACCTTAATAAGATTGTGTTTAAATAAAGTAAAAGAGAAACAGAATTTAACATTTTTTTATATATTTGCCTTTATTGCAATATTGAAATGTAATACAAAGTATTTTGGGAGTTTAATGCGATGTTTCAAATAAAAACAATAGACAAATTACTAATAAATCAATATATTAAGTAAACATATTATGAAAAACGATTACTTAACTACAAATAATTCAAGTAATAGTAGAATGATTAAACACTTTTTGCTCTTATTACTTTGTTTCTTTTATATTTCATTTTCTTATGCCCAAGATGCTGATGCTGATGGTATTTTAGATGCTGACGAATGTTCTGCTAATACTTCTGAATTGGAAATTAGTGGAGATGCCATAGCTTTTGTAACAGGAGGTTATCCTATATCTGCTTCGGTAGATGGTTTAAGTGGAAATACTGGTGTTATTCTTTCTAATTTTAATATTCAAGCTAATCTAGGTGTTGGTGATATACTTGAGAGTTGTCAATTAGATTTTTATACAAATGAAGTAAATAACTTCTTTGATGATGGTCTTCAGCTAACAATTAACGGGACACAAATATTATATTTTGATCAAAATCATTGGGATAATGGAGCCGTAGGCTCTCCGGCAACTACCGAGTTCAATGCTGGAGGACGTTTTGATGACAATGGTAATGGAATTTGGGAACCTTGGAATAATGAAGGAAACCCTCAATTGATAATTGTGGGGAATAGTATTCAACTTATGGTTGATAGCACTTTGGGAGGTAGAGAAGATGCGCTTCCTTTTATGGATGCAACAGTTAGTACTACTGGTGCTTTTGTAGTAAATACTGTTTTTACTTATGATTGTGAGGCAGGTATAAATGTTGTTTTTGGTAATTCTAATCATGGTGGTCCAGGAGGTATTGCTGTTCCTACTATGGATGTTACATTGCTTGTATGTATTGATACTGATGGTGATGGAATTACTAATAAGTTTGATACTGACTCAGACAATGATGGTATTTTAGATATTGTAGAAGGAAATGTTGATTCTGATACTGATGGCTTACCCGATTTTTTAGATAATGATAGTGATAATGATGGTTGTCCTGATGCCTTAGAAGGTGATGGAGGTTATACGCTAGTTGATGTAGATGTTTTAGGTAGATTATTAGCTGCTGTTGATGGTAATGGAGTTCCAGGCGGAACGTCACAAGGAACAACAGCCGGTGTTACAGATGATACTACCATTAGTATAGTATGTGATACCGATGGTGATGGAATACCTCCTGTGTCTGATCTAGATGATGATAATGATGGTATACTAGATACTGATGAAATGTGTGAACCAGTTTTTAGTTTTGATGAGCCAGTTGGACCAACAACTGTTAATAATAATTTTAATAATGTAGGCGAAGTTATTATTGAATTTGCTTATTTAGATAATTCTGTCGATATAAGATTTAACGGAACGGAATTACATAATAGAGATATTGAATTAGAATCTGCCTTGTTTAATCCAATAACAGATGTACAGTTGCTGTTTGTTGATAATATTGGTTACCCTTTATTTTTACACGAAGTTTCAGAACCTTGGAAAGAAAATTTTAATGGTTTACCACGCTTAAAAATAATTATTGATAGTTCTGGTAATATTCAGTTATTTGGTTCGAGAGAAACAACTTCTGAATATTTAGAGCCTTTAGTTACTGCAGATGGATCTTCTTTTAACGTAATTAATTTCATGCCAGGATTAACAAATATTGAAGTTGAAAACTTAGATGATGGAGGTGTAGAAGCAATGAAAGGAACAATTACAGTATATTGTGATACAGATGGCGATGGTGTACCAGACTATTTAGATTTAGACTCAGATAATGATGGTATTCCAGATTCAGTTGAGGGTAATGGTGATTCAGATGGTGATGGTATACCAGACCGATTAGATTTAGACTCAGACAATGATGGCATTCCAGATGTTACCGAAGCAGGCGGCGTAGATGCTGATGGTGATGGTATTATAGATGGTTTTACTGATGCAGATGGTAATGGATTAGATGATGCAACCGAAACGACACCACTAGCGAATCCTGACACAGATGGTGATGGCGTAGATGATAGATTAGATTTAGACTCAGATAATGATGGTATTACAGATGTTACCGAAGCAGGAGGCATAGATGCTGATGGTAATGGTATTATAGATGGTTTTACTGATGCAGATGGTAATGGATTAGATGATGCAACCGAAACGACACCATTAGCGAATCCAGATACAGATGGCGATGGTGTAGATGATAGAATAGACTTAGATTCAGATAATGATGGCATTCCGGATGTTACTGAAGCAGGAGGCATAGATGCTGATGGTAATGGTATTATAGATGGCTTTACCGATGCAGATGGCAACGGATTAGATGATGCCACTGAGGCTACTCCATTAGCGAATCCAGATACAGATGGCGATGGTGTAGATGATAGAATAGACTTAGATTCAGATAATGATGGCATTCCGGATGTTACTGAAGCAGGAGGCATAGATGCTGATGGTAATGGTATTATAGATGGCTTTACCGATGCAGATGGCAACGGATTAGATGATGCCACTGAGGCTACTCCATTAGCGAATCCAGATACAGATGGCGATGGTGTAGATGATAGAATAGACTTAGATTCAGATAATGATGGCATTCCGGATGTTACTGAAGCAGGAGGCATAGATGCTGATGGTAATGGTATTATAGATGGCTTTACCGATGCAGATGGCAACGGATTAGATGATGCCACTGAGGCTACTCCATTAGCGAATCCAGATACAGACGGTGACGGTATTCCAAACAGATTAGATTTAGACAGTGATAATGATGGCATTCCGGATGTTACCGAAGCGGGAGGCATAGATGCTGATGGTAATGGTATTATAGATGGCTTTACCGATGCAGATGGCAACGGATTAGATGATGCCACTGAGGCTACTCCATTAGCGAATCCAGATACAGACGGTGACGGTATTCCAAACAGATTAGATTTAGACAGTGATAATGATGGGATTCCGGATGTTACCGAAGCAGGTGGCGTAGATGCCAATGGCGATGGTATCATAGATGGCTTTACTGATGCAGATGGCAACGGGTTAGATGATGCTACTGAAGCTTCACCATTACCAATACCTAATTTTGATGCTGCCACAGGAGACACTTTACCAAATTATTTAGATTTAGATTCTGATGCAGATGGTATTGCAGATATTATTGAAGCTGGAGGAACAGATACAGATGGTGATGGACATGTTGATTATACAACACCAGGAGACCCATCAACTTTAAATGACGCAAATAATAATGGTTTAGATGACACTCTTGAAGCAACACCTTTACCAATTCCAAATACTGATAGTAATGGAGGCCCGGATTACCTTGATATTGATGCAGATGATGATGGTATTGTTGATAATATAGAAGGACAAATTACGGCTGACTATATAGCACCGGCGATTAGCGATGTAGATGGTGATGGCTTAGATGATAATTATGATGGAGATGATGAACTTACTGTTGGTATAAGTGGAGGCGCTGGTCCATTTGGAGCAGTAGAACCAACAAATACTGATAGTTCAGATAATCCTGATTATATTGATACGGACTCAGATAATGATGGTGATTTAGATAGTTTAGAAGGTTGGGATACAGATAATGATGGAAACGCAAATATAGTACCATCTTTAGGTGATGCAGATAGTGATGGATTAGATAATGCTTATGATACAGATGATACCAACTTAGATCCTACCAATGGAGGACAATTACCAACTGATTTTCCAGACTTAGATACACCGGGTGGAGAACCAGATTGGAGAGAAGCTTTAGATATTGACTGGGATAATGATGGTGTTGATGATCCAGCAGATTTAGACGATGACAATGACGGTATTCCAGATACAGATGAATCGGGTGGTAATGAACCAAATGGTGATGAAGATGGTGATGGTATTCCTAACTGGTTAGATACAACAGATGATGGTGCTGGCGACGGAAGCCCAACAGATTATACAGATGCCGATGGTAATGGTATTCCAGATGTTTATGATACAGATGGTGACGGAGTGCCAAATCATTTAGATCTAGATTCAGATAATGATGGTATTTATGATGTGGTTGAATCCAGTCAGTTAAATGGTACTACAGTAGTCGATTTAAACAATGATGGAGTACTAGATGGTAACCCAGCTGACTTTGGCGCGAACGGATTATTAGATTTAATTGAAACTGATGACACTGCAACAGCAACGGTTACAAACCCGACAGCAGACTCAGATAATGATGGTATACCAGACTCTAATGAATTAGATGCTGACAATGATAATTGTAATGATGTGTTGGAAGCTGGCTATACTGATACAGATGGTAGTGGTAGATTAGGTAGTGATACTGGTTTAACAGTTGATGTAAATGGAGTAGTAAACACTGCTGGATTAACAGATGGTTATACAACACCAGATGATCTAGACACTAATGGGACATTTGACTTCCAAGAAGCTGGCTTAGCAGTGCCGGCAATTAATACAGATCCTATAAGCCAAACAATTATCATCAATGCTAATGTTACGTTTAGTACTGATATGCTGGCTCAAATTACATATCAATGGCAAGAGAGCACTGATGGTGGTACTATTTGGTCAGATATTTCTGATGGCGGAGCAAACCCTATATATAGTGGAGCAACTATCGATGCCTTAACATTAACCTCAGTACCTTTATCGTATGACGGTTATCAATATCGAGTTATCTTATCCTCTCCAGCATTTGTGTGTGATTCAAATTGGATTTCTGCAGCAGCCACATTATCACTGTTCCCTGATAACGATGGCGATGGCATTCCTGATATTACAGATTTAGATGATGACAATGATGGTATTCCAGATATAGATGAATCAGGCGGAAATGATCCTGATGGCGATGAAGATGGTGATGGTATTCCAAACTGGCAAGACACAACAGATGATGGCAATGCAGGAGATGGAAGTATAACAGACTATACAGATGCCGATGGTAATGGCATTCCAGATGTATATGATGATGATGGTGATGGTGTACCAAATCATTTAGATTTAGATTCTGACAATGATGGTATTTATGATGTAGTAGAATCAGGACAATTAAATGGTACTACAGTAGTTGATTTAAACAATGATGGTATATTAGATGGTAATCCTGCCGATTTCGGTGCTAACGGATTGTTAGATCTAATTGAAACTGATGATACTACAACAGCAACGGTTACAAACCCAACAGCAGATTCAGATGGTGATGGCATACCAGACTCTAATGAATTAGATGCTGATGATGACGGTTGTAATGACGTTACTGAAGCAGGCTTTATTGATACCGATAGTAGTGGTAGATTAGGAAGTGATACAGGTTTAACAGTTGATGCCAATGGTTTGGTAAATACTCCGGGTACTTCAGGTTATACAACACCAAATGATTTAGATAATAATGGTATGTTTGATTTTCAAGAAGCTGGCTTAGCGGTACAACCTATAGGTACTCAACCTACCGATCAAGTGATTGTTATCAATGCAAATGCTAATTTTAATGTAGACCTTCAAAATCAGATTACTTATCAGTGGCAAGAAAGTACTGATGGAGGAACTAATTGGTCAAATATTTCTGATGGAGGAATAGAGCCTACTTATGGTGGTGCAACTACTGAAGAATTAACACTAACTATGGTTCCATTACCTTTTAATGGTCATATGTATCGTGTGATACTTTCTTCACCTGCATTTGCTTGTGATACTGATGTAGTTTCTGAAGTAGCATTGTTAACAGTATATCCTGATTTTGACGGAGATGGTGTTGGTGACCCAATAGATTTAGATGATGATAATGATGGTATCCCAGATTTAATAGAACATAATGGAAATGATCCTTTAGCCGATGTTGATGGTGATGGTGTACCAGCATATTTAGATGATAATGATAATAATATTTCTGTTGGTGATATCGATGGCTTAGTAGAACCTGCATTTGATTTTGATGGTGATGGTATTGCAAATCATTTTGATTTAGACGCTGATGGTGATGGTATTGATGATGTTGATGAAGCCGGACTTTCTGATTTAGATGTCGATAATGATGGCGTTATAGATGGTGTTCCTTCAGATTTTGGGACAAACGGATTGTTTGATAGTATTGAAGATAATGATACTTTAACAGCAATCATTACTTATATACCTCTTGAGTCAGATGAAGATACACATTTGAACTTCCTTGATATTGATGATGATGGTGACGGAATCTTAACTAGTGTAGAACTATCGGTTGATGATGATAATGACGGACATCCTAATTATTTAGATTTAGATTCAGATGATGATGGTATTCCAGATAATGTTGAAGGCCAAACTACCCCAGATTATGTAAACCCATCAGGTGTAGATACTGATGCTAACGGTTTAGACGATGCTTATGAATCTCTTCCGGGTAATGGTGAAGGCATTACTCCAGTCAATACAGATGGTGCTGATAATCCTGATTATTTAGATGATGATAGTGATAATGATACTGTACTAGATGAAATTGAAGGTCATGATTTTGATGCCGATGGGGAAGCAGATATATTACCTATTGGTGATTCTGATAATGATGGATTAGATGATGCTTATGATGGTTCTATAGGTGATTTCTTAGACCCTAACGGACTTTCAGTTGGTACAGATCCAGCTACTGATCTACCTAATAGAGACGGAGATGTGCCAAGTATTTATGTTGGAATAACAGAAGATGCTGAAGTTGATTATAGAGACACAGATGACGATGGTGATAGCATTGATACTGCTAATGAAGATGCTAATGGTGACGGTAACCCGACCAACGATAATTGTGATGAAGATCAATTCCCTGATTATTTAGATTTCACATCATGTGATATAGTTCCTAATGGCTTCTCACCAGATGGAGATGGCGTAAATGAGGAATTAGTAATTCCTGCATTAGCTCAGTTCCCTAATTTTACAATGGAAGTATACGATAGATGGGGAAATATCGTTTATGAATACAATAACAATAATAGAGCCGAACCTATATGGTGGGATGGCTTCTCAACAGGTGCTAGAACTATTAATAAAGGAGAAAGAGTTCCTGTGGGTACATATTTCTATGTGATTGAATTTAATCAAGATAGAAAAGTACCAATCTCAGGTTGGGTATATATTAATTATTAAGATTGTTAAAATGATAGTTGAGAGACGGTTTCTCTCAACTATAATTATAAAATATATTATGAAGAAATTATCTTTATTTACTTTTTTACTATTATCAATACTTAGTATTGATCTCTACAGTCAGCAAGATCCACATTATACGCAGTATACGTATAACATGAATATTGTA
>CAYXAZ010000100.1:0-9923 GCA_964463085.1 uncultured Flavobacteriaceae bacterium
TAATTATGGAATTTGAAAAAGAATTTGATATTCAAATACCAGATGATCAAGCAGAAAATATTGGAACTGTTGGTCAAGCAATCAGCTATATAGAAGAAGCTAAAAAGTAATCTAACGATTACTTTATTACAATACTACGAGCATCACTTCGGTGATTTGCTCGTAGTTTTTATCATCTAATAACCAATTCTTAATCTACATGGAATTAAAACGAGTAGTTGTAACCGGATTGGGTGCTTTAACACCTATAGGCAATACTGTTGATGAATACTGGAAAGCATTAATTAACGGAGAAAGTGGTGCAGCACCAATTACCCATTTTGATGCAACCAACTTTAAAACTCGTTTTGCATGTGAAGTTAAAAACTTCGACCCTACTGATTTTTTACACAGAAAAGATGCGCGTAAAATGGATAAGTTTACGCAATATGCTATGGTTGCTTCTCAAGAAGCCATAGACGACTCCGGATTAGATTTCGAAAAAGAAGATAGAGATAGAATAGGCGTTATTTGGGGTGCCGGAATTGGCGGATTAGAAACTTTTCAAAATGAAGTTTTAGAATATGCCAAAGGTGATGGAACACCAAGGTTTAATCCTTTTTTTATCCCTAAGATGATTGCAGATATTGCTCCAGGGCAAATCTCAATCAAACACGGACTTAGAGGTCCGAATTTTGCTACAGTTTCAGCATGTGCATCTTCAGCAAATTCGCTAATAGATGCTTTTAATTATATTCGTTTAGGGCAAGCTGATGTTTTTGTTTCCGGTGGCTCTGAAGCTGCAGTTACTATAGCTGGTATGGGCGGATTTAACTCTATGCATGCGCTTTCAACAAGAAATGATGACCCTAAAACAGCATCAAGACCTTTTGATAAAGACCGAGATGGATTTGTATTAGGTGAAGGTGCCGGTGCTTTAATTTTAGAAGAATATGAGCATGCAAAAGCGCGAGGTGCTAAGATATATGTCGAATTAATTGGTGGTGGTTTATCAGCTGACGCACATCATGTTACAGCGCCACACCCTGAAGGATTAGGGGCAATAAGTGTTATGAAAAATTGTTTACGTGATGCCGGTATTACACCTGAAGAAGTTGATGCTATTAATATGCATGGCACTTCTACTCCATTAGGTGATATCGCTGAATCAAAAGCCATTAAAAAAGTTTTTGGCGAACATGCCTACAATATCAATATCAATTCAACCAAGTCTATGACCGGACATTTATTAGGTGCAGCTGGAGCTATTGAAGCCATCGCTTCTATTTTAGCAATAAAAAATGGTATTGTACCACCTACAATCAATCATTTCACAGATGATGAAGGAATAGACCCAAAACTGAACTTTACTTTTAACAAACCTCAAAAAAGAGATGTTAAAATTGCAATGAGCAATACCTTTGGGTTTGGTGGTCATAATGCCTGCGTATTATTTAAAAAACTAGAGTCTTAATACTTCAAATGAGTTTTATTAAAAACATCTTGAAATCTCGCTCTGAAAAAGACGAGATTTTTTTGGCTTCAATGCAAAAAATTTGCGGATTTAAACCCGCTACACTAAAACATTATAAAAAGGCTTTTACGCATAGTTCAGTAAAGAAAAAATCATCAACAGGTAAGGTTTTAAATTATGAACGTTTAGAATTTTTAGGAGATGCATTGTTGAGTTCTTTTATAGCTATATATCTATTCAAAAAAATTTCATTAGGCACAGAAGGTTATTTAACACAGATGCGTTCTAAAATAGTAAGTAGAGAGCATTTAAACGAAATAGGAAAAGATCTAGGTTTGATACGTTTTGTAATTAGTAATGTACCTAAGAAAAATTTTGGAGATAATATACATGGTAATATTTTTGAAGCCTTAATTGGTGCGGTCTTTTTAGATAAAGGGTATCTCACTTGTGAAAAATTTATTTACAAAACCGTTATTGAGCCTTATGTTGATATAGAACGCTTAGAAGGTAAAATAACAAGTTATAAGAGCGTATTGATTGAATGGTGTCAAAAAACAAAACAACAGATTCATTATGATGTGTATGAAGATACAGGCAATGATGCTATCAAACATTTTAGTGTAAAATTGTCTATTGACAATGAGGTTGTTTCTAAAGGTAGAGCCACTTCAAAGAAAAAAGCCGAAGAAATTGCTTCTAAGCGAGCTTACTATAAGTTTCAAGATAAGATTTTGTTATAACATCTACAACGATTTCGTAAATATTCTCTCTTTTTAACAAAACAAACCTTAATTTTGTAGAAATACTTTTTTATGTCAAAAGTACTTACATTGGGTTATGAATTTGAGCATGATTATAACTTACTTGGTATTACCAGTACTTTAGAAGGATATAGATTGGCATATCTTTTAAATAAAAAATTAGAACTTTTTTTAGAGCGTCAATCTAATAATATTGATTTTACAAACAAAAACTGTTCTTTTGCGCTTTATAATTATGATTGTAATAGCACATTTTCATCGTGGTCATTGATAGCTAATAAAAACTCTTTTACCTCAAAAAATATTGAAGAAACAAATTTGTTTGATGAAGAATCTAAAATTTCTTATTTAATTAATGAAAAAAAAGAAGTTGACTATTTTCTGAAAATTATAGGAGATTTCGATGTTGCCTCATTGAAACAAATGCTTAATAAGATAAAAAATATAAAGGGTTTAATTGCAGCTTATACAATTAGCCCTCACACATTAAAATCGAAAGATTATTTAATTTTTTAACTATGCGAAATCGTAAAAAAACTAAAATAGTAGCTACTTTAGGTCCTGCCTGTGATACCAAAGAAATTATTGAAGAAATGATGACTGTTGGCGTCAATGTCTTTAGAGTTAATTTTTCACATGCAAATTATGAAAACGTAAAGGAAAAGATTAAAATTATCCGTGAAATTAATCAAAGAAAAGGATATAATGTTGCTGTATTAGCAGATTTACAGGGTCCTAAATTACGAGTTGGTGTAATGGGCGAAAAGGTAAAATTAAAAAAAGGTGACACTTTTACTTTTACTACTGAAAAATGTGAGGGAGACAATGAGAAAGCTTATATGACCTATCAAAATTTCCCTAAAGATGTCCAGGCTGGAGAGCAAATTTTAGTTGATGATGGTAAACTATTATTTAAAGTCATAAAAACTGATAATAAAACTGAAGTAACAACCGAAGTACTTAGAGGCGGTAAGCTAAAATCTAAAAAAGGAGTTAATTTACCTAATACTAATATTTCTCTTCCCGCCTTGACGGAAAAAGACATAGAAGATGCACTATTTGCTATAGAATTGGAAGTAGATTGGATAGCATTATCTTTTGTAAGGCATAAAGAAGATCTCATACAATTACAAGAATTGATTGAGAAACATTCTACCTATAAAATCCCGATAATTGCTAAAATTGAAAAACCTGAAGCTGTTGCCAACATAAAACAAATAACGGCTTATTGTGATGGTTTAATGGTAGCTAGAGGTGATTTAGGTGTTGAAGTGCCTATGGAAAAAGTACCCTTAATTCAAAAGAAATTGGTACTTCAGGCTAAACAGGCAAGAATTCCAGTAATCATTGCTACTCAAATGATGGAAACTATGATTACCAGTCAAGTACCTACCAGAGCTGAAGTTAATGATGTGG
Organism: uncultured Flavobacteriaceae bacterium; assembly: GCA_964463085.1. Classification (GTDB taxonomy): domain Bacteria; phylum Bacteroidota; class Bacteroidia; order Flavobacteriales; family Flavobacteriaceae; genus Aureibaculum. The sequence goes on from CAYXAZ010000100.1 coordinate 3,634, forward strand.
CTAACTCAATAATGGATGGTGCTGATGCTGTAATGCTTTCCGGTGAAACCTCTGTAGGGGAATTTCCTATTGAAGTGATTAAAAAAATTCGCTTAATTATTGAAAGTGTAGAAGATTCATCACTTATTGTAAAACCCGAATCACACATTCAAAGTGTTAATGAACGTTTTATTTCTAAAACGATATGCTATCAAGCTGCTAAAATGGCTGATGAAATAGATGCAACCGTTATTTCAACTCTAACAAATAGTGGCTATACAGCTTTTCAAATTTCAGCCTGGAGACCTAAAACTCATATTTTAGCTTTTTCATCAAATCGCAGAATATTAGCCATGCTAAATTTACTGTGGGGTGTTAAAGCATTATATTATGATAAAATGGTGAGCACAGATGATACTGTTGAAGATATCAATAGAATCGCCACTGAAAAAGGATATTCAAAACAAGGTGATTATGTCATCAATCTTACCTCAATGCCGGTACAAGCTAAAGGTATGGTTAATACATTAAGAATTAGTAAGATAGATTATATTTAATTAGATGATTTAAAACTGAGAACTGTTTTACCTCACCCGTAATCGCTAAATGCGATTACGACCTATAGCCTGTCTTGAGCCCTTCGACTCTGCTCAGGATAAACTTAAAGTCGAAAGGCTCGGTACAGGCTCAGAGAGGTAAATCGGAAACCCCAAGGCAAAGCCTCGGAGAATTCTTTTTCTTTTTGATTAAAAATTTATTCTCTATTTACCTCAATTATAGTTAAATCATCATTATAAACAGTTCCTGATTCTAATTGCGGTGAACAGTAAAGCCCAAAATGAGCTTGTGATAGTTGATTTTTAACATTTTTCACATTTGCATGTGAAACTAATTCGCCATTTTGCCATACTTTGATATATCCATTTTCACTAAAATCTAAATACATTTTTAATTCTACCCACTCTCTTTGAGGAAATGTAATACTTGTTGTTTGAAAGGTATAATCATTTTCATTTTGACCTGTAGTGTGCATTAAATGCACAAAACCATTTGGGTCTAAATTAACAAGTATAGATCTTTCCCAATCATCCGATATATCACCCGTAAAGGTGGCAAAACTAAACCAATCATCTTCACCTCCTGATGTATGCTCTTGTAAATCTATATCTAACCAAACCCATAAAGTAACATAGCAAGGGGACTTAAATACTCCACCGGAAGTTTTTTGAAATTGAACCGTTGGATAGCCTCTATGATTATTATTAATAACATTTGTTGAAGGAGGGTTGGCTCCAGTTATCCAAGCTTTATGAGCATATTCTCCACTATGCACAATTGAATTTGACAGTTCGTGATAAGTGGTATTCTTATATGCTTGAGGTGTGAGATAGAATCCTGAAAAATCATCAACAGATTCAAAAGATGAGGTAAATTCTCTTTTTTCAATATTCTCTTCATTGAAAGGTGTTGATTCTTTATTACAAGACAACAAAAATATTCCAACTAATAACGTTAAAGTTTTTATTTCAAATAAGTAATGCATTTGTATATGTTTAATTAACGTGAGTTCGACGTAAGAAATAGTAGTTAATAATACAAAATATTGATTATTAGCACTTTGTCTGTTCGAGCGCAATCGAGAACTATTTAGAAACCTTTCGACTGCGCTCAAGAGGACATTAAAATTTTCATTTCACATTTAAAATACTGATTATTAATTATTTAAAAAAATAGTTATATCGAACTCACGTTAATTACTATTAAAGTTTGTAAAAGATTTTTAACCTGTTCTTTCTAATTCGAGTTCAAGTAACTTTAAACCATCTTTAATAAGATTCGCATTGTCTTTTTTAGCTATCATATTTTCTAAATATTTTTGTACTGTCTCTTTTAATTGGGTATCTTGTTTATAAACCAATTCATATATTTCTAACGGCAATAACCAATCATTAGGATAATTATTAGAAATCATATTAAAAATACGCTCTAAACTACTATTATCTAAACTATCACTTTCTCTAATATTGCGAATTTCCTGATATAATTTATGTAATTTTTTATCGCTTTCAGAATATTGGCTTTTATGCGTCTTTTCTTTTGGAGCTTCGAATATAAGTTCATAATTTTCAGCATCGGCAATCCCTGAATATGCTGAAATCACTTCTTTACCAACCGCCATATCATAAGTACCCCATTCAGGTTGGAATAAAATGGTATCATTATGTTTAACTGTGCAGTTTTTAAAAGAAATTAAAATGATTTTACCTTTTAAGTTTCGTTTTCCTGTAATAATTTCTCCTTCAACACGTATACCTCCTTCAAAGTTCAGCACTACCGTTTTTCCCTCATAAAGTCCATAAGCTTCCAGATCAGTCGGAGACATATCTTCAATCGCAATATTGATTCCTTTTAGCTTTCCAACCGGTGATCCAAATCCATCTGCATGATACTCTTTATGATGCCCTATTAGCTCTTTATTCTTATAAGCTAATGCTGTTGGGCCTGTTGTTTGAAAGTATACTGTTTTTAAATTATCATTTGCAATTACATGGCTGAATTTACCTGAAATCTGAATGCCTGTACTCAATAAAATAGTTCCAAAATTTTTAGAATCAATTAATTTTTCAATTCCTTTTAATCCGCCTTTTCGCAATGCCATAGTATTGGCAAATTCTTCTAAAACTAAACTTAAATAAGCAAAATCAGGCGTTACAAATAATTGAGGTTGTGGCTTTGTAATATCAAAATCAGTATCAGCAGCAATGATAGAATACGGTATTTTTTTAACTTCATCACTCATACACCACCCACTTTCGCCAATTGAAGATAGTAAACCTGCTCCATAAATTTTAGGATCTTCGAGTGTTCCTATCAATCCGTATTCAACCGTCCACCAATGTAAATTTCTAATTTTTGCCATTTCGCTTGGCTCTCCCATTTCAGCAGCAATTTCAGCGACTTTTTTCTCTGCTTTAACGATATTTATTTTAGAAGTATTCGGATTTTCTTTAATAATAGATAAATGACGAATCGCTTCATACAATTCGTAATCTTTGGCAGACGAGATTGCCTTACTTCCTATTTCTCCAAAGCGTCTTAAATATTCTGCATATTCAGGACTTGCAATGATAGGTGCATGCCCTGCAGCTTCATGTATGATGTCGGGTGCAGGTGTATATTCAATATGATCTATAGTTCTAATATCGGCAGCAATAACCAATGTATTATAAGCCTGAAATTCCATAAAAGCATTGGGAGGAATAAATCCGTCAACTGAAACAGCAGCCCAACCTATCTCTTTTAATATTCTATTCATGCCTTGCATTCTAGGTATTTCTTCAACAGAAATTCCTGTTTGCTTTAGCCCTTCTAAATACGATTTATGAGCAACTTTAGATAAAAAAACGATACTTTTTCTCATTACATAACGCCAAACTGCTTGATTTTGAGCAGTATATTCATTATAAGGTTGTAGTAAAGCGAAAGACCTCAAATGTTTCGGTAATCTTGCAATAATTTTATTTGATTCAAAATCCATATCAAAAAATAGTAGTTGATTTGTAAAGTTACGTATTTTATAACAGTATTGTCAATGAGTAAAGTTAAATTTGACAATTAAAAATAGTTGTATATTTATGGCAACATTATTCTTAAAAAAACCGAGATTATGAGAAGAAGAGGTGGGTTAAAGATTAGATTACTTATAGGTGCAGGTATTGTTTTATTCTCCTTATTTAAATATTATTCCAATAGAGCTACAAACCCTTATACAGGGAAAAAACAAAGTATAACCTTAACAACTGATGATGAAATTGCTATAGGCTTAAAAAGTGCTCCTACAATGGCACAACAACATGGTGGTTTGTATCCGGATCAAAAAGCCCAAGACTTAGTTGATAAAATTGGTAATGACCTTGTAAATAATAGTATTGCCAGAGACACACCTTACAGGTATGATTTTCATTTATTAAGAGACCCTGAAACTATCAATGCTTTTGCTTTACCCGGTGGACAAATTTTTATTACCTATGCTTTGTATGCTAAATTAGAAAATGAAGATCAATTGGCTGGTGTTTTAGGTCATGAAATTGGTCATGTGGTTGGGCGTCATTCTGCAGAACGAATGGCAAAACAGGGTTTAACTCAAGGTATTATTTCAGGTGTTATGGTAGGTGCCGATGGTGGTGCTGGACAAATGGCAGCAATGATTGCCAATGTTATAAACATGAAATATGGGAGAGGCGATGAGCTAGAAAGTGATGATCTAGGTGTAAAATTTATGATTGATGCCGGATATCAACCCGAAGAAATGATTGGTGTTATGAAAATTTTAAAAGCTGCTGGCGGTCCGAACAGAACCCCAGAATTTCAAAGTACACATCCTGACCCGGAAAACAGGATAGAAAAAATTAGAGAGGTCATACAGAAGTATCGTAAATAATTTTAAGAAAATTAAAAAGCGGTATAATCAAGATTATACCGCTTAATCATTATAATTATAAATCATAATTAAACTGCTCTTCTCCCTTTCTTTTTTACTTTTAAGGCTTTTAATTCATCAGAAATAATTTTATATGCATCATGTGCTTTAGACATTTCAGCATATTTTAATGCTGTATACCCTCTTTTAGATTTTACCTTTAAATTTGCTCCATTAGCAATCAATAATTTTGCAATCTCTACTCGATTTTGTCTTGCAGCATACATTAAAGGGGTCATCCCTACAGATTTTTTATTTATATCTGCTCCGGCTTCAATCATTCCTTTTACTGCTTCGAAATTACCTTGCTTTATAAGTGTACAAAAAGCATCAGTTTCTGTAACCACTGAAGCAATAGTTAAATTATCTAATGTTGAATCTGCCTCACCGGCAGACAGGTTGGTCATAATAGGTTTTGCATTTACAGCTAAGCTTATTACTAAAGCTGCAATTAAAAATAAATTTTTCATAATATTGAAGTTTAATGTTATATAAATAAGAGACGATTGTTTTGTAACATTTGTTACGTACTTTAACACTTATTAACTAAGTTTAACTTCTTAATAACAAGGTCTTAAATTAAGCTTAAAAGTGTTAATTTTGTCATTCTAAAATTTTCAAATGAACAAGAAAGTAATCTTAATAATTCTCGATGGATGGGGAATCACTCAAAACCCAGAAGTTTCTGCTATTGCAAAAGCAAATACACCTTTTATAGATTCGTTATATCAAAAATATCCTCATGCACAGTTAAGAACTGACGGGCTGCATGTAGGTTTGCCAGAAGGGCAAATGGGCAATAGCGAAGTAGGTCATATGAATTTAGGTGCCGGACGTATTGTTTATCAGAATTTGGTTAAAATAAATAAGGCGGTATCTGATAAAAGTATAGCAGAGGTGTCCACTCTAAAAAATGCTTTTCACTACGCTAAAGAACATCAAAAGAATATACATTTTTTAGGATTGGTTTCTGACGGCGGTGTACATTCACATATTAATCATCTCAAAGGTTTGGTAAAAGCAGCCAATGAAGCGAGTGTAAATAGTTATGTTCATGCGTTTACTGATGGTAGAGATGTTGACCCTAAATCTGGTAAAGAACTTATTACCGATTTAGAAAAATATTTAATGAATCACAATTCAAAGTTAGCTTCTATAATTGGCAGATATTATGCAATGGATAGAGACAAACGCTGGGAACGTGTTAAACTAGCTTATGATTTATTTGTTAATGGTATAGGTAAAAAAGCAAAAAATGCTTCTGAAGCTATTCAAGAAAGTTATGATGCAGGTATTACTGATGAATTTATCAAACCAATAACTATTATTGATGAAAACGACAATCCTATTTCAACCATACAAAATGATGATGTGGTTATTTTCTTTAACTTTAGAACTGATAGAGGTCGTCAATTAACTCAAGCTCTTTCTCAACAAAATTTTCACGAGTTTAACATGCATAAATTGAATTTGTATTATGTTACGATGACCAATTACGATGACACTTTTAAAAACATAAACGTAATTTATCCCAAAGAAGATCTAAATAATACCTTAGGGGAAATTTTAGAAAAACATCAAAAAAAACAAATTAGGATAGCTGAAACTGAAAAATATCCTCATGTCACTTTTTTCTTTTCAGGAGGAAGAGAAGCTGAATTTAAAGGAGAAAATCGTATTATGTGTCCTTCGCCCAAAGTAGCAACTTATGACTTACAACCAGAAATGAGTGCAAAGGATATAACTGATGCAATTGTACCTGAACTTAACAAACAAGAAGCAGATTTTATTTGTTTAAATTTTGCAAATACTGATATGGTTGGGCATACAG
>CAYXAZ010000101.1:0-9681 GCA_964463085.1 uncultured Flavobacteriaceae bacterium
AATAAATTCAATACTTGGTTAGGTTATTCTTTGGCTGATAACAATTATGTTTTCAATGAACTGGATGAGAAAAAGTTTCCAAGTAATTTTGATATCACGCATACTGTATCATTAGCTACTGCTTATGATCTAAAAAATTTAAAAGTTTCTGCAGGGTTTAACTGGCGTTCAGGAAAACCTATAACCAAACCCGTAGCAGGTAATGAAATCATAAATAGCATTATTAATTATAGCTCTCCAAACAGTAGTAATTTGAATTCTTACATGAGGCTAGATGCCTCAGCTATCTATGATTTTAAGATCAGTAAAAAAATAAAAGCCCAAGCAGGGCTTTCAGTATTAAATGTATTAGATCAAAAAAACACTATAAACATTTATTACAGTATTGACGATGACACAAATACAATCAAAGAGGTTGAAGAGTTTTCATTAGGCATAACACCCAATGTTGCTTTTAGAGTGTTTTTTTAAGCCCATCCTATCTTTTTTAATCAATTATTGAGAGATTCTTCCCCGAGTACTCGGGGCTATTGCTACGTTCAGAATGACAAAAATTATTAAGAAGCATTTTCTTTCTTAATTAGGTTTAATGCCGACCCTTCTTTGAACCATTCAATCTGGCCTTCGTTATAAGTATGATTTAATTTTATAACATCTTTTGAACCATCGCTATGAATAATTTCTAGTGTTAATGGTTTCCCAAAAGCAAACTCAGTCAGATCAGTAAAGTTAAAGGTATCATCTTCTTGAATTAGATCATAATCGTTTTCATTAGCAAAAGTCAATCCTAACATCCCTTGCTTTTTAAGGTTTGTCTCATGAATTCTTGCAAATGATTTTACAATTACAGCAACAACTCCTAAATGACGTGGCTCCATTGCCGCATGCTCTCTAGAAGAACCTTCTCCATAATTATGCCCTCCAACAACAATAGATGGAACATTTGCTGCTTTATAAGCTCTTGCTGTATCTGGTACCGCTCCAAACTCTCCTGTGAGTTGATTTTTAACTTTATTGGTAGCTTTACCAAATGCATTAACAGCACCAATTAACATATTATTAGAAATATTGTCTAAATGACCTCTAAAACGCAACCAAGGACCAGCCATTGAAATATGGTCTGTTGTACATTTTCCAAAAGCTTTTATCAATAATTTAGCTCCGGTAATATTTCCTTTTATGGGTGTAAAAGGTGTTAGTAACTGTAATCTTTTTGAATCAGGATTTACAGGAATCTCAATACCTGAGCCATCTTCAATTGGTGCTACAAAACCCGGGTCTTTAACATCAAATCCTTTTGGAGGCAATTCAAAACCTGTTGGTTCTTCTAACATTACTTCCTCTCCTTCTTGATTTATCAATGTATCCGTCATCGGATTAAAATCTAATCTTCCTGAAATTGCAACTGCAGCTACCATTGAAGGTGAGCCTACAAATGCATGTGTGTTTGGATTGCCATCAGCTCGTTTTGAAAAATTTCTATTAAAAGAATGCACTATGGTATTCTTTGGTTGATCTTCTGCGCCTTCTCTTGCCCATTGGCCAATACATGGCCCGCAAGCATTTGTAAATATTTTAGCATCTAGATCTTCAAAAATTTGAAGTAATCCATCTCTTTCAGCTGTATAGCGAACTTGTTCAGAACCAGGATTGATACCAAATTCTGCTTTTGCAACCAATCCTTTATCAACAGCTTGTTTTGCAATAGAAGCTGCTCTAGACAAATCTTCATAAGATGAATTGGTACATGAACCTATCAAGCCCCATTCTACTTTTAAAGGCCAATCGTTTTCTGTCGCTTTTTTTGTCATTTCGGCTCCAACCGGTGTTGCTAAATCTGGTGTAAACGGACCATTTAAATGTGGTTTTAATGTATCTAAATTTATTTCTATTACCTGATCAAAATATTGTTCAGGATTTGCATACACTTCATTATCTCCCGTAAGGTATTTTCTAATTTTATTCGCTTCATCAGCTACTTCGTCTCTATTTGTTGCTCTTAAATAACGTTCAATAGAATCATCATAACCAAAAGTAGAAGTTGTAGCTCCAATTTCTGCACCCATATTACAAATAGTTCCTTTTCCTGTAGCGGAAAGAGATATTGCGCCTTCACCAAAATATTCTACGATACTATCGGTTCCCCCTTTTACAGTTAAAATATCTGCAACTTTAAGAATAACATCTTTTGCAGCTGTCCATCCATTTAATTTTCCGGTTAATTTTACTCCTATTAATTTAGGAAATTTCAATTCCCATGGCATTCCAGCCATTACATCAACGGCATCTGCTCCACCAACGCCAATAGCAACCATCCCTAATCCACCAGCATTCACTGTATGCGAATCAGTACCAATCATCATCCCGCCGGGGAAAGCATAATTTTCTAATACCACTTGATGAATAATTCCGGCACCGGGTTTCCAAAAACCAATTCCATATTTATCTGAAACCAAAGCTAAAAAGTTAAATACCTCACTTGAAGTATTAATTGCTTCTTGTAAATCTTTATCGGCTCCTATTTTTGCTTGAATTAAATGATCACAATGCACTGTCGTAGGTACTGCAACCTCTTTTTTACCTGCCTGCATGAATTGCAATAAGGCCATTTGTGCTGTTGCATCTTGGCATGCAATTCTGTCAGGCGCAAAGTCTACATAATCTTTACCACGTACAAATGATGTGGTTGTTTTACCATCCCACAAATGGTTATATAATATTTTTTCAGCCAATGTAAGTGGTTTACCAACAACTTTACGAGCAGCATCTACACGCTCTGCCATTCTACTATAAACCCCTTTTATCATTTCAATATCAAATGCCATAATATCTTATTATTTTTATAATGTACACAAAGGTACTTATTTTCAAAAACTTATTTAAATAACTAATAATAAAACACCCTAAATTACATCAACTAATATCAAATACCCATAAAAATCATTATAATTTAAATTATATCTAACTTAAATGCTTAATTATTTTGAAAAATGTAATATGGATTTGGATTAAACTATTTCAGCAGACAAGCCTAAATTTAACAAGCGGGTACAACGGGGTTTCAGTTCGTCATATTCGCCTGTTTTAACGGCGCATTTTCCTTTATAATGCACTAGGTAAGTACACTGTTCTGCTTGCTCTAAAGTATGTTCACAAACATCGATTAATGAGTTAATTACAAATTCAAAAGTATGCACTTCATCATTAAATAAAATGATTTCATGTTGAAGCACCTCTTGTTCAAGCACCTCACTTTTTTCTTGTATTTTTTCTTTTGTACTCATAATTACTCAACAAAAATAAATAATTATTAATAAATCGAAATTTTCAAATAAAAAAGAGGAAGTTTTTTAGGCTTCCTCCATTCAAAATTAAATTGATATATTAAAAAAATTAATACATATACCTTAAAGCAGTTCTATCATTTGCATTGAACTCTCCATCTTCATTTGTACCAAAACAAGCCAACATGATAGATGTTGAATCATAACCGGTTGGTGTGCCTGGAATATGCACTGCACCTACACCTGCATACCCTTCATTTGAATTTTGACCACAACTTTGCCTACTCCACCAATCTGTATGACGAAAACCTACTGAATGTCCAATTTCATGTGTAATTACATGCTCATTTACATTTGTGCTAAAACCACTTAAGCCAAAAATTTGAACAAATTTATATGGGTTTCCATTGCTTGGGAAACCAGCAGAGCCTCCAGAACCTGATTGATTAGGATTACGATAAACAACCATATCTTTTGATTGATAACCTGTACCAAAAGTAAGGCTGAAGCTAATATCTAAATTTAATCTATTGTAATTATTTACCGCCCACTGTAATGCAGTACGTTCTTTACTAGAAAGACCGAAACCTCCTCCGCCAGTATAGCCAATAATTGTAATCACACCATCACTAACCAAGTTATTAGTACGATATTGTTTTGTGGTAATATCACCTCCCATTTTCATATTCTCAATTTGTTTTCTCGTAAACATTATATCTCCCTCTACTTTAAACATTTCTTGAAATGACCCATCAGGTAATTGAAAATCTATTTTTTCAAGTCCGTCAGTATTAAAGTACACTTCTTGGAGTTTTTTAGTAATTTCAGGATACAATTCCTGATTAACGGCTTGTTCTTCTATTTGAACTTCATCGTTTTGACATGAGAATAGAGCCAGCGTAGCAACTAAAAGAAAAGTTGCAAAAATTGAATTTTTTTTCATTTTGTAATGATTTTAAGTTAATAAATAAGTGTTAGCGAAAATATTAGGTAGGTCAGTAATAATATTTACCGATGTAAACTTAAAACTATAGTATTGGAAAGTCAATAGTGAAAACCATGATTTCTAAAATTCATGGAAAACCACTAATTTTATTTTAGAGTGTATTTCAGTGCTACCCAATTATTTCGTTCAATGATCTTATCTAACTTTAAATTGTATTTTGAAGTTTCAGCATCTATTACAGGAATATCTTCTTGATAAAAGCCACTTAATAATAAAATACCTTTATCATTTAAACAATTTGCGTAGATTTTAATATCGTTCAACAAAATATTACGATTGATATTTGCTATAATAAGATCATATTTTCTATTGACCAGTAACGAAGCATCTCCTTGATAAACATCTACTCTTTTACAGTTATTGAGTTCTAAATTATCAAAAGTATTTTCATAACACCATTCGTCAATATCAATAGCATCTGTAAGTTTTGCTCCTTTTATTTCAGCGAAAATGGCTAAAATACCTGTGCCACAACCCATATCTAAAACCATTTTCTCTTCCAAGTCTAAGTCAATTAAATGTTGAATCATCAAATGTGTAGTTTCATGATGACCCGTACCAAAACTCATTTTTGGCTCTATAACAATATCATATTTTAGATTCGGGTTTTGGTGAAAAGGCGCTCTAATACTTACCAGATTGTCAACCTTAATGGGCTTAAAATTCTTTTCCCATTCACTGTTCCAGTTCACTTGAGCAATTTCTTCTTGTGTATATGAAATTTCGAATTCTTTATTATTAAGCACAAAAATGTAGTCTAAAATTGTGTCGTTATGTTCTTGCTTTTGAATATATGCCGTAACTCCGTTTTCATTTTCCACAAAACTTTCAAAACCTACTAAACCTAATTCTGCAATTAAAATTTCGGTAGCTGGCTGTAATGGTGAAATGGTGAAGTTGTAGGCTAGGTAAATATTTGACATAAAGTTAAATTGAAAAGATTGCCACAAATTTGCTAGTGCAAATTTTCACAATGACGTTAAATAGCTTTAATAATTGCTAAAAAATCATCAGCATTTAATGCTGCTCCACCTATTAATCCGCCGTCAACATCAACTTTTGAAAATATTTCATGAGCATTTGCTGGTTTTACACTACCACCATAAAGTATAGAAACTTCTTCAGCCACATCACTCAAATATCTTTCGGCTACTAACTCACGAATAAAAGCATGCATTTCTTGTGCTTGATCCGGTGTAGCCGTTTCACCGGTACCTATTGCCCAAACCGGTTCATAAGCTAATATTATATGTTTCCAATCTTCAGAATTCAAATGGAATAAGGCTTTTTTAATTTGAGTTTCAACCACATTAAAATGATTACCACTTTTTCTTTCTTCTAATACTTCTCCAAAACAAAAAATGATTTCTAATCCGTGTTTTAATGCAGCATCTACTTTTTGAGCTAGCAACTCATCTGTTTCTCCAAAATATTCTCTACGTTCTGAATGCCCTAATATTACCAAATTCACACCAATTGATTTTAGCATACTTGCAGAAATTTCTCCTGTAAAAGCGCCACTTTCTGCTTGATGCATATTTTGTGCTGCAACCTCAATAGCTGATTTTTTAACCTTTTTAGCTGTTCGTTGAAGAAATACAAAGGTAGGAGCTATAACCACACGGGTATTTTCAAGCTCTAATCCTTTAATCGATTCTTTAATATCTTTAACCAATGCCTTTGATTCAGCCTTGTCATTATTCATTTTCCAGTTACCCGCAACTATTTTTTTTCTCATGATGTATGTGTTTCTCTGTTTGTGGTTTGTAGTTGATTTTATAGAATTCAACCATTAATATATCTACAAAAATATTAATAATTATAAACATAATTACTATTCTCGATATATAAAATCATTACTTTTGTAAAACTTTTCATCATCAAAAATGACAAAACAGCAGCTAGTAGACCAAATTAAAAAAAAGAAATCCTTTTTATGTATTGGTTTAGATGTTGATCTAGATAAGATTCCACCTCATTTATTGGCTTTAGACGATCCAATTTTTGAGTTTAACAAACAAATTATAGATGCTACACACCATCTGGCTGTAGCTTACAAACCCAACATTGCTTTTTATGAAGCATACGGAATTAAAGGTTGGCAAGCCTTACAAAAAACCATTGATTATCTGAATCAAAAGTACCCTGAAATTTTTACGATTGCCGATGCCAAACGTGGTGATATTGGAAACACATCTACACGCTATGCCAAAGCTTTTTTTGAAGATTTGAATTTTGACTCCATTACAGTTGCTCCCTATATGGGAAGTGATTCTGTAGAGCCATTTCTCGCTTTTACGGATAAATTTACAATACTACTTGCACTCACTTCAAATAAAGGAGGATTAGATTTTCAAGGATTACAATCTGATGATAAAAAAATATATGAACATGTTTTAAAAACAGCATTGACCTGGAAAAATGCTGAAAATTTGATGTTTGTTGTTGGTGCTACTCGACCTGAATATTTTAAAACTATCAGAGAAATTGTACCTAATCATTTTTTACTGGTTCCCGGTGTTGGTGCTCAAGGCGGAAACCTACAAGATGTCTGTAAATACGGACTAAATGATGATATTGGATTACTAATAAACTCTTCAAGAGGAATTATTTATGCTTCTAACGGAGTAGATTTTGCAGAAAAAGCAGCAGAAAAAGCGTTAGAGTTACAGCAGGAAATGGAAGAAATACTTAAGTGAGTTATTACACAGAGAAGCGCAGAGTTTTCACAGAGATTCACGAAGAGGATTACAATAAAGAAGACTGAACACTGCTTATTGATCCCCATAGTTATCGGGACTGCCAACTATTTTTTACCAAGTGTTTTCATCATAAAACTATCTAACGCTACCATTTGTTTATAGCCTTTCTTTTTTCCTAATTGTCCAGAAAAATAAAGAATTACCCAAAGTATTGGCAATCCAATTACCATATATTTTGAAAACTGATAATCTTTTCCTAAACTCCAATTAACATAAAACATCACTAAAAATACTATAAAGGCAACAGCTGTAGCAAAATGAAGAAACATAAAAAATGTCCAAACTTGCGGTTTTGGACCGAGAATACCTTTAACAATTGTTTTATCATTTTCTCCTTTAACAACTTCAACTTGTAATTGTGGTGACCAAAAATGCTCTTCTTCTTTTGGTATATCTATAAATACATGATTACCAGATATTCTAGAGCAATATTTACAATCTTTATCTTTAACATTTTCTTTAAATTTTTCTAAAATTTCTTCTTGACTTTCATCAAATTCTATTTTAAAACGAGGTTTTAATAAAACCCTGTTAATCTTATTATCGTGTATTGGCTCATTCATATTTACTCCTAAAAAGTTTAAATATACTATTTTAAAACTCAAAACTCAAAACCCGAAACATTGAACTAATAACATTACCTTTGCAAACAATTTATTTAGCATGGGAAACATAGTTGCCATAGTAGGAAGACCTAACGTAGGGAAATCTACTTTTTTTAATCGTTTAATTCAACGACGTGAAGCTATCGTAGATGCTGTTAGTGGTGTTACACGTGACAGACATTATGGCAAAAGTGAATGGAACGGAAAAGAGTTTACCCTAATTGATACCGGTGGATATGTAGTAGGTTCTGATGATGTTTTTGAGGCAGAAATTGATAAACAAGTTGAATTGGCTATTGATGAAGCCGATGCTATTATCTTTATGGTTGATGTAGAGTCTGGTGTTACAGGATTAGATGAAGAAGTAGCAAAATTACTTCGTAAAGAAAAAAAACCTATTTTTTTAGCTATTAATAAAGTTGATAATAGTAAACGTAATGCCGATGCTGTTGAATTTTATGCCTTAGGTTTGGGCGAATATTATACCATTGCCAGTATTAACGGAAGTGGTACAGGTGAATTGCTAGATGATCTGGTCAAAGCATTGCCAGAAGTTGAAGATGAAATTGAAGATGATCTGCCTCGTTTTGCAGTAGTTGGCAGACCCAATGCAGGAAAGTCTTCTTTTATCAATGCCCTTATTGGGGAAGATAGATATATAGTAACCGATATTGCCGGTACTACACGAGATGCTATTGATACAAAATATAATCGTTTCGGATTTGATTTCAATTTGGTTGATACTGCCGGAATTAGACGTAAAAGCAAAGTTAAAGAAGATCTAGAGTTTTATTCTGTAATGCGCTCGGTAAGAGCGATTGAATATTGTGATATGGCTATTTTAGTGGTAGATGCGACTCGTGGGTTTGAAGGACAAGATCAGAATATTTTTTGGTTAGCCGTGAAGAATAAAAAAGGCATTGTTATTTTGGTCAATAAATGGGATCTGGTTGAAAAAGATACAAAAACCACTAAAGAATTTGAAACCAAGATCAGACAAGAAATTGAACCGTTTACTGACGTACCTATTATTTTTATTTCTACCTTGACCAAACAACGTATTTTTAAAGCGATAGAAACGGCAGTAGAAGTGTATCAAAATAGAAAAAATAAAATTTCTACCAGTAAGTTGAATGAAACTATGTTAGAAATTATTCAGCAATATCCACCACCGGCAAATAAAGGGAAATTTGTAAAAATTAAATACTGTATGCAACTCCCAACACCTACACCACAGTTTGCATTTTTTGCCAATTTACCTCAATATGTAAAAGACCCTTATAAACGTTTTTTAGAAAATAAAATGCGAGAAATCTATAATTTTCATGGTGTACCAATTGTGATTTATTTTAGGAAGAAGTAAGACACGGATTTCACTAATTTTCACAAATTATTTGCTAGTCCATTTGACAATAATTTCATCAATAGCACTATCAATACCTTTGTAAAAATTACCTTTTTTAAATTCGGGTATCATTTGTTTATCAATAATAACTTGACAAATAGAATCAGTAAGAATATTTTCAGTTCCATAACCTGTTGAAATATTTACTTGACGTAGATTTTTTACTAGTAAAATTAATACTCCATTATCTTTATCCTTTTTACCAACTCCCATCTCATTAGCCAAATTGACAGCATACAAAACAATATCTTCTGTAATAGAATCTTTAGTAACAACAGCTATTTCATTGGTTGTTCGATCCTCATATTGTTGAATTTTTAGGCTTAATGAATCCAATTCGGTTCTAGAGAAAACTTTAGAAAAATCATTTACAAATTTGTAGGAAGTCTTTTGCTGAGTCGTAACTAATTTATTTTCTTCTTTACATGAAAAAAGAGAGCTTACAATAATTAAAAATAGTACTATTTTTTTCATAAAAATAAGGATAGAATATTTGTAACAATTAGTGTCTTACCAACCACCTGAAGCACCTCCACCACCAAAGCCGCCACCGCCGAAGCCGCCGCCAAATCCACCACCGCCAAAGCTTCCGCCGCCTGAGCTACCACCGAATCCACCG
>CAYXAZ010000102.1:0-9540 GCA_964463085.1 uncultured Flavobacteriaceae bacterium
AAACAAAAAGTTAAGTATTGTCGTTTTAAGAAAAACGGAATTAAATATATCGATTATAAAGATGCAGATTTTTTAATGTATTTGGTAAATGAACAAGGTAAAATTTTACCTCGTCGTTTAACAGGTACTTCTTTAAAATATCAACGTAAAGTATCTCAAGCAATTAAAAGAGCGCGTCATTTGGCATTAATGCCTTATGTAGGTGATATGTTAAAATAATAAAGAAATTAGTATGGAACTTATATTAAAACAAGACGTAGCAAATTTAGGATTTCAAGATGATGTTGTAACTGTAAAAAATGGTTATGGTCGTAATTTTTTAATTCCTCGAGGATATGCAGTTTTAGCAACTTCATCTGCAAAAAAAGTATTGGCAGAAGTATTAAAGCAAAGAGCTTTTAAAGACGAGAAGATCATTAAAGAAGCGCAAGCTGTTGCTGATGCTATCAAAGCATTAGAAATAAAAATACCAGCCAAAGTTGGTACTGGTGATAAACTTTTTGGTTCAGTCAGCAATGCTGATGTTGCCGGAGCTATTGTGAAATCAGGTAATGAAATTGATAAAAAATTCATTACTGTTTCTGGTGGTTTGGTTAAAAGATTAGGTAAATACAATGCAAAAGTGCGTTTACACAGAGAGGTTATTGTTGAACTTCCTTTTGACGTAGTTGCAGAGAAGAAGTAAACATTTGTTAATAAAATAAATGCTAAGTAAAAGAGCTATTCTTAAGAATAGCTCTTTTTTTATTAACTTCGTATCACTAATTTAAATAAACTAATTCAAATTAAATATTATGAAGAAAAATTATGTTTTTGCAGTAATCTTTTTCTTTGCTGCATTAAGTTCATTTGCACAAGTAACAACCTCTAATATTAAAGGTTCAGTTATAGATGATCAAAATCAACCATTACCGGGCGCAAATGTAATTGCAGTCCATACGCCAACAGGTACTAAATATGGAGGAACTACTAATTTAGATGGAAGGTATAGTTTATTCAATATGCGTGTTGGTGGACCATATACTGTAACTATTAGTTATGTAGGATTTAAAAATCAAGAATTTAAAGATGTTTTCTTAACATTAGGTAAAACATTTTCTCTAAATGTTAAACTGGTTCCAGATAGTCAGCAATTAGAAGAAGTTGTATTGCAGGCACCAAGCGCTGGCAGTGTTTTTGGCAATGATCGTACAGGCGCAGAAACGAGTATAGGTAGAAGAGAAATAACTACTTTACCAACAATTTCTCGTTCAGCCGCTGATTTTACCAGATTAGAACCTTCATCAAGTAGTGGTTCTTTTGGTGGTAGAAATGACCAATTTAACAACTTTTCATTAGATGGTGCTATTTTTAATAATCCTTTCGGATTAGATGCAGCTACGCCAGGCGGGCAAACAGATGCACAACCTGTGTCTTTAGATGCAATAGACCAAATTCAAGTATCTTCTGCACCATATGATGTAACACAATCTGGTTTTACAGGTGCTTCTGTTAACGCCGTAACCAAAAGTGGTACCAATGAATTTCATGGTACGGTGTATGGTTTTTTTAGAAATGAAGATATGACCGGTAGTAAAATAAAAGGAGATGAATTGGGCGATGCAAAACTAGAACAAGTTCAAACAGGAATCAGTATTGGTGGTCCAATTATAAAAAATAAACTATTCTTCTTTGCAAATTTTGAAAAAGATAATAGAGATGATTTAGGGCAAAATTGGTTACCCAATAGAGGAACAGGCGCTGTAAATGAATCAAGGGTTTTATTGGCAGATTTGGTTGCTGTTCGTGACGGTTTTGCAGCTATTGGTTATGATACCGGGGCATTTGAAGGCTTTATACATAAATCAAATTCTACTAAAGGAATTTTTAAATTAGACTGGAATATTAACGATAATAATCGTTTGGCTGTTATTTATAATTTCTTAAATGCCTCAAAAGACAAGCCTGCACATCCCACAGCAATAGCATTTAGAGGACCAAGTGCAACGACATTACAGTTTGAAAATTCTGGTTATCAAATTAATAATAAACTACAATCTGTTCAGATTGAATTGAATTCAACGTTGGCTGATAATGCTTCTAACAAAATGCAAATAGGTTATACACACTTTGATGATTTTAGAAATCCATTTTCTAAACCAGCACCATCAGTTAATATTAATAAAGATGGTACTCCTTACATCATTGTAGGTCATGAACCTTTTTCAGTTCATAATAGGCTAGATCAAAAAGTATTTCAGTTTACAAATAATTTAAATTTTTATAAAGGAGACCATACTTATACTATTGGTTTTTCTTTTGAAAAATTTCAGTTTGATAATTCATTTAATTTAGTGAGTTATGGATTTGATCTTTTTGGAAGTGTAGATATAGCTGATTTTGATGCAAATGATTATGTAGCAACAATCGCTAATGCTGAAGCAACTTTTGCAGCTAACAATGCTGTGCCTCCAGGAACTCCGGGTGGTTGGGCTTTGGCCGAAACTAATGTAGGCCAAATGGCATTTTATGTGCAAGATGAGTGGAATATGAACGAAAAATTTAAATTAACTTATGGATTACGTATGGATAAACCTTTATTTTTTGACTCTGCTGAAAAAGCACAAGATGTTATTGATAGAGGCTTTGTGATCGCCGGCCAACCTTATGAGAATCCTAATACTGGAGAAACAGTATTTATTGATAATACCCAAATGCCAAATAATGATTGGATATTCTCACCTAGAGTAGGTTTTAATTATGATGTTAAAGGAGATGATACCTTCCAACTTCGTGGAGGTTCAGGACTTTTTACAGGTCGTTTTCCTTTTGTGTGGTTAGGGAATCAAATTGCAACACCGGATGTATTCTTTTTACAAGCAGTTGATCCTGATTATAAATTTCCGCAAGTATGGAGAACTAATTTAGGAGCAGATAAAAAATTTGAAAATGGTTTGATTTTAACTGCTGACCTGTCTTATACTAAAGATATCAATGGTCCACAGGTACAACATTGGGGGTTAACTTCTCCTTCTGGTACTTTGGCAGGTGTTGATAATAGACCCGTTTATACCGCAGGTGATGCTCTTAATGGATTTGGTTTAGGAGCTGGCCCATTTGTATTTACGAATTCAGATAAAGGTAGAATTTGGAATGCTTCTTTGAAAGCTCAAAAATCATTTGAGAATGGATTATACGCTATGTTAGCCTATAACTATTTAGATTCTAAAGATGTAAATTCTATTGAAGCGGAAATTACAAGTGATGCTTTTGCAGGAAATCCAATTGTGGGAGATGTTAATAATGATGAGTTGGGCTTTTCTAAATATGGAGATCAACATAGAGTTATAGGTGCAGCTAGTAAAAAATGGACCTATGGTAATGATAAATGGTCAACTACGCTGTCAACCTTCTTTGAATATGCAAGAGGAGGACGTTTTAATTACACCTATGGAGGAGATATTAATGGAGATGGCTCAAGGATAAACGATTTATTATATGTACCAACTGCTGCTGAGATTGGTTCGATGCAATTCTCTGGTGCAGGGCAAGCAGCAGCATTTGAGGCATTTATTCAACAAGACGAGTACTTAAGTGGAATAAGAGGTCAATATGCTGAGCGTTATGCAGCAATCGCTCCTTGGAGAGGTAAATGGGATATGAAATTTATTCAAGAAGTTAAAGTATCTGAAGATAACTCAATACAGTTTAGTATTGACATCTTAAATGTTGGAAACCTGATTAGTTCAGATTGGGGATTGGTACAACAACCTAATAATGTGCAACCTGTGGGTGTTACTGTAGATGCAAGTAGTGTACCTACCTATACGTTTAATCCTGAATTAACAGAAACGTTTGGTTACGATTCTAGCTTACTTTCTAGATGGCAAATGCAATTTGGTTTAAGGTATATTTTCTAAATACTAATAGATTTAATCTTAAAAACCGCTCATTTGATGAGCGGTTTTTTATTTTTGTAAATTCCATCTTACCATTGAAAATAATTATTATTAGCAGATGAAGTACAAACAACTAACCAAAGAACAATTCGAAGAATTACATCAAGAATTCGCTCAGTTTTTAGCAACGCAACAAATTGATGCAAATGAATGGAATACCATTAAAAAAGATAAACCAGAAATGGCTGAAGAAGAACTGAATTTATTCAGTGATGTAGTTTGGAATGATGTATTGAATAAAGTTAAATACTTAGAACATTTTTCTAAGCAAAGCCTTAATTTATTTAAATGTGATGTAAAAGAAATTTTGCGAATAGTAGTTCAAGTTAATAGATCTAAGTTTGATTTTTTTAATGATGAAGATTATCAGTGGTTTATCAATAATACGAATGATGATTCTATACAGTTTTTTAAAGGAACAAAAGCCTATGATAAAGAGCGTAATATAGAATTGTTTGATTTAATTCAAAAAGGAAGTGTAATCTGTGATGGTAAATTATACGAAAGTATTTTTAAATTGATATCTTAGTTTAAAATTACCAGCATGTTAAAAAAGATCTTAATTCTACTTTTTATTGTTTTTATAATAATTCAGTTTTTTAGACCTGAAAAAAATGTATCTTCAGAAACTCCAGTCTCAGATTTTTTAGTTGTTACCAAAGCTGACAATACTATTGCATCTATTATCAAAACTTCATGTTATGATTGTCATTCAAATAATACAAGTTATCCTTGGTATGCTGAAGTTGCACCACTTTCTTGGTGGATTGCCGAACATATAGATCATGCTAAAGAAGAACTGAATTTTTCTG
Organism: uncultured Flavobacteriaceae bacterium; assembly: GCA_964463085.1. GTDB lineage: Bacteria > Bacteroidota > Bacteroidia > Flavobacteriales > Flavobacteriaceae > Aureibaculum. Next base: position 4,751 of record CAYXAZ010000102.1, read on the forward strand.
AATGGGGTACATTTTCTGAAAAGAGGAAAAGCAAAAAATTAAAAGAAATGGTAGAAGAACTAGAAGAAAGAGAAATGCCATTAAAGACCTACTTACCAATGCACCCTGAAGCGAAATTATCTGATGAACAAATTGTTCTATTGACAACTTGGGTTAAAAGCCTGAAAGAATAAGATAAAAACCAGCCAAAGGTTATTATGACACTAAAACAAAATCCGAAACTAAGAATAACTAGTGTTAAGTTAAGTGTACTGTGTCGTATAAGTCTCAAATACTTTTGTCTCAGGCGATGCAAAAAATATGTGTATAGCCATAGTTACGCAAGTATTTTTTAAAGAAGTATGGGGCAAAAAGAACAAGACTTGGTTCGGCTAAAGTATGCATAACTTAACACTAGAGTTTTAATTTAGTTTGAGTTTCAATAGCTTTCAACACTTTTCTGCCTCTGTTTTTATAACCGGTACTACCCGTAGGGATGGTTTTTTCTATAACCAATACTAGTTCAGGATGTATCCAATCATATTGTGTTCCTAATAAATATAGAGTTTGCATTGAGTAAGCTTTTACAGCGGTTTTTTGATTACCAATCATCCAATCAAAACTAGCTTCAATAATTTTTTCAAGATGTTCTTTAGTAATGTTATTTTTATAGTAAAGATTGTTTTTTGTAAAATATAAAACCATTAATAGTTCGCATATTTTAGCACAAGATCTTATACTTCCTTCAAGTTTTACTTTAATTAAAAGTTCAAAAAAATCATTTAAATGAGGAGTAATAATTTCTATTTTTGATCTACAAGCAAGCTCAAAAACACGAGCGGAAAATTTTGAATTTTTATCATCAACATCATTCATATTATTCAATAAAATAGAAATCCATGACGGATTTTTCACACAAGTTTCCACTAACATTTTACCATGTTTTAATCTAATGGATTCATCATTGAGTATTTTTATGAATGTTGTTTTATCCATGCAAATAATTTTCAATGAGGGTTTTTACTCCAGTAGTTGCTTTTTCAGAAATAATGGTCAAATTATTAAAACTATGCTGATTTACAGATGGTTTAGGGTCAATAAAATAGATGGGCGTATTTGATTTTATGTAATTTATCAAACCTGCAGCTGGATAAACCTGCATTGAGGTTCCAATAATTATTAAAATATCAGCAGTAGCAGTTATTTCAATAGCTTTTTCAAGCATGGGTACAGCTTCACCAAACCAAACAATATGTGGGCGTAATTGAGAACCTTCCTCACAAGTATCACCTAGATTTATATCTTTTGCTCTATTATAGATCAAATTAGGATTCAATGTACTTCTAACTTTTAATAATTCACCGTGTAAATGAAGTACATCATTGCTTCCCGCACGTTCATGTAAATCATCTACATTTTGAGTAACAATCGTAACATCAAATAAAGCTTCTAGATCTGCTAAAGCAATATGAGCACTATTAGGCTCAACGTCTAATAATTGTCTGCGACGTTGATTATAAAAATCTAATACCAGTTCAGGATTGCTTTTAAATCCCTGTGGAGATGCTACTTCCATAACATCGTGCCCTTCCCATAACCCATCAGCATCTCTAAAAGTTTTAATACCACTTTCGGCACTCATACCGGCTCCGGTAAGTATTACTATTCTTTTTAACATGTTTAAAAGTTTACACTAAATTAAAACTAATTATTAAAATACAATATTTTGGGGTTAAGTTATTAGATGAATAATTATCTAGTTCAATTTCTTTAATCAATAAATTAACTATATACCCCATACAAGATCATAAAAAATCTGTGTTATCAGCGTTCTATTTTATTAATAATAGTGCCAAAAAGTAACAATAAACTTGTATTTTAAAACTTTGCATCTTCGTGTCTTTGCGAGATGAAAAAACTTTGCGTTCTTTGCGTGAAATCAACAATAAAGTTAAGTGAAAGATACGCAACTTTTAAACTATTTATTATCCTTTTTAACAGATAATAGAAAAGCTAAATTTGAGAAAATATTGGCACAACGAACTAGACATTTAACAGTTGTGTTAGAAGATATATATCAAAAACATAATACAAGTGCAGTAGTACGTAATTGCGATATTTTCGGAATTCAAGATCTTCACATCATTGAAAATAAATACAATAGTTATGTATCTAATCAAGTTGCAAAAGGGGCGCAAAAATGGATTGACTTTCACGAATACAATCAACACGAATACAATACTGAAAAGTGTATTCATACTTTACGTGAAAATGGTTACCAAATAATTGCAACTACACCGCATAATGATTCATGTCTGTTACAAGAATTTGATATTACCAAAAAATCTGCCCTGGTATTTGGAGTTGAAAAAGATGGGATTTCAGATTATATAATGAAGGAAGCTGATGGTTATTTAAAAATACCAATGGTTGGTTTTACTGAGAGTTTTAACATTTCTGTTGCAGTGGCTATTATTTTACAAAACTTAACCACAAGATTAAGAAATTCAGAAGTAAAATGGCAATTGTCTGAACAAGAAAAGGATGAAAAACGATTAGATTGGTGTAAAAAAACAATTTTAAATGCAGATGAGATCGTTGAGCGGTTTTTGGCAGGTTAATAAGTAGTCTTTAGTCTTCAGTTGCTGACCATTAAAAACGACACTCAAGATGAGTTCAATATAAAAAAACATACTTGTCAAGTTTTCGGTAGCACAATATTTTTAACTGCAGTTTCTTTGTGCCATAATTTAAAAACACAGAATATTATGGAAAAATACAACACATTTAAAACCTTGCAGAATCAAGATACAGCCTTATTATTAGGTAATGTATGGAATTCGCAAAGTGCTCTATTATTTCAAAAATTAGGTTTCAAAGCAATAGGAACATCAAGTGCTGCAATTGCAACATCTTTAGGATATGAAGATGGAGAAAAAATGCCTTTCGAAGATTTGCTGCGAATTGTGAAAAATATACAATCAAAAATAAGCATTCCTTTGACAGTTGATATTGAAGGTGGTTATAGTAGAAATATCTCAGAACTGATTAGTAATATCATTTCACTGCAAAAAATAGGTATTGTCGGAATTAATATTGAAGACTCCATAACTAATACCGAAAGAGAAATTACAAATGCCCAAGAGTTTGGTAAAACCATACAATTAATAAAGTCACATTTATTGAATAATAATATTGATATTTTTCTTAATGTTCGTACTGACTTTTATATTATGGGGTTAGCTAAACCATTTGAAGAAACACTAAAAAGGATAAAAATATATGAAGAAAGTGGAGCAGATGGAATTTTTGTTCCTTGTATTGTCGCAGAAAATGAAATAAAAAAAGTTGTAGAATCTACTACTTTGCCCATTAACGTAATGTGCATGCCTGATTTACCTAATTTTGATAGATTACAGAATTTGGGAGTAAAAAGAATTAGTATCGGTCCGTTTTTGTATAACGATATGATAGGTAAATTAGAAAAATCTATAATTGAAATCACTAAAAACAAATCTTTTAATTCAATATTTGCATAATTTATGACCCGAGCAAAGCGAACAGATAAACTCCTTAAAAAATATAAAAGAGTGAGTAATAGCAAAATGTCATTTGAAGATAAGTATAGTGTGGTTGGCACAAGAAATATCAAATATGATGGTATTTTCTTTACTGCTGTAAAAACAACAGGCATTTTTTGCCATCCATCTTGCAGAGCAAGAATACCAAAAGCGAAAAATGTTATATTCTATGATACGATAGATGAAGCCTTACAAAATGGTTTTCGTCCTTGTAAGATTTGTAAACCAATGGAGAAAATTGGAGAAACACCAATTTATGTCAAAGGTATTATTGCAGAACTGCAACAAAACCCTCATAAAAAAATTAGTGATGAACAATTGAAATTAAAAGGCATTGAACCGCATACGATTAGAAGATGGTTTAAAAAAAATTACAATATTACTTTTCATTCTTTTCAAAGAATGTTACGCATTAATTATGCTTTTACTAATATCAAAAATGGAAATTCAATCACACATTCTGCATTTGAAAGCGGTTATGAATCTTTGAGTGGTTTTAATGAAAGTTATCGTTCTTTATTTGGAGAATCTGCAAGTAAATCAAAAAACAAAACTGTCATTAACGTTTTACGTTTTAGTTCACCTATTGGTAGTATTATTGCTTGTGCCACAGAAAAAGGACTGTGTTTTTTAGGATTTATTGGTCAAAAAAAGATAGAAAAGCAATTTGATGAAATTCAAAAACAGTTTAACGCTATCATACTTCCAGGAAAAAACATACATCTTACAAATGTAAAAAATGAAATAACTGAATATTTTGATGGAAATCGAAAAACATTTTCTGTTTCTTTAGATATAGTTGGTACTGATTTCAGAAAAAAGGTTTGGAACAAATTAATGAATATTCCTTATGGAAAAACTGTTAGTTATAAAGAACAAGCAATAGCAATGAACAATATTAAAGCAGTTCGAGCAGTAGCGTCAGCAAATGGAGCAAATAAAATAAGTATCATTATCCCGTGTCATAGAGTAATTGGGTCTAACGGAAGTCTAACAGGATATTTAGGTGGTTTACACAAGAAAAGTTGGTTGCTTAACTTTGAAAAGAACAATTCAAATCAAGCTATACCCAAACCACACAGCCTTTCGGTTTTTTAACTCGTTCTTTCTGCCTTTAAATGCGTTAAAAAATAAAACCATAACAAAGGCTATGGTTGAACTTTTTGCCTTTTTAAAGAAAAAAATAACTTTCGCCAAAACTCCCGAAAACCTAAATGGTTTGGGTATATT
>CAYXAZ010000103.1:0-9454 GCA_964463085.1 uncultured Flavobacteriaceae bacterium
GGTGCTGCTTCTGAAGTTGAAATGAAAGAAAAGAAAGATAGAGTTGATGATGCATTGCATGCTACACGTGCAGCGGTAGAAGAAGGTATAGTTGCTGGCGGCGGTGTTGCACTAGTAAGAACAATAAATGTACTGGGAAAAATCACTACAGATAATTTAGATGAAGTCACCGGAGTTCAAATTGTGGCTAGAGCTATTGAAGAACCATTACGTATCATTGCTGAAAATGCAGGTAGTGAAGGTTCAGTAGTAGCTGCTAAAGTATTAGAAGGTAAAAAAGATTTTGGTTTCAATGCAAAAACAGATGAATATGTAAATATGTTAAAAGCTGGTATTATTGATCCTACCAAAGTTACTCGTATTGCATTAGAAAATGCTGCTTCTGTAGCTGGAATGATTTTAACTACTGAATGTGCTTTAGTTGATATTAAAGAAGAAGCTCCTGCTGGCGGTGGAATGCCTCCTATGGGTGGCGGAATGCCGGGAATGATGTAAATGACGAATCACCATAGATAAATTTTAAAAAACACTGCCCAGTTGGCAGTGTTTTTTTGATAATCTCCTACAAATCCGATAACAATCCGGGAGTAACATTTTTTTATTCTATTAAATAACAACTATTTATTAATGGTCATGTCCATCATGATTTGTTGAGTCTTTTTCAGAATCATTATGACCTTTACATTCTGCTTTATCTTTACCACATTTTGCACACAATTCATTACCGTCTTTATCAAACTTTTTTTCTTTTAAAGCCATATTACACTTTGGGCAGTTACCTGCTTCTGTGTAACTTTTACCTTTCTCACAATCCATTGAACATTGATATAATACATTAGAAGCTAATTCTTCTTTTACTTCAGTTTTAACCTCTTCCTTTTTATCCTTCTTACAAGAAGTAAAAGTGAATCCTACAGCAATTATCATTGCCAATACTAAAATTGTTTTTTTCATTCTATTAATTTTAATTGTTTATTTTTTGTAAAAATAGTATTTTTTGAATTTATTATTGTGATTATTATCACAACTTTATTTATTTACGTCTATTATCAAATGTAATTTGATTACAATAATTATTTTTAAAGAATATTTTTAAATGAAAAAATATCCCTAATGTCTATGACCTCTTAATCTATTTTAAGAATTCATCTTGACTTTTTGTTATTTCTTGATGAGGAATGTGTTCTAATGATTTTCCATTGACCATCTATTTTCTTTAAAATAGATGTAGCCACTCCTTTTTTACTTATAATTCTTGCTTCTGTACCTTTTTCTTCATTTGCTTTTAAATCTATAGTGTAGATATATGTTTCTGTGACAAAAGCATAAGGTAAATCTACTTCAGCATCAACGGTATAATCCGAAAATATAAAACTATTAAAATGTCCTAATTCCGGACCAAGATGATGCTCCAAATAATTAGCATAAGTTCCTTCAACTCCACCAGATTCAAAAACTGTCGCTTCTTTAGTAAAAAGTTCTAAAGTGCCTTCTGATGTTAAATTTTGTATAGCATCTTTATAACTTTTCATTACTGTTAAAACAGATTCTCTTTCTGCAGAAATATCTACCGTTTCAATTTCTTTGGTTTTAACAGATTCATTAGTGTTCTGTTCTTTACAACTTGCAAATAATGTTATTACAAAAAACATTATTATAATTGATTTTAAATAGTTCATTTTGTAGTTTATTTATTAGTTAGAAGTTGTTAAATTAATATGACTATGGTTTAACTTCAAATGGAAAATTTATTGTAATTTTTTCCCATGATAATTGGATACTACCACTATTTTCTGTGCTTTTTATAATTTTATATTCAAGATGTTCTTGTACTTCTTCAGATACTATTGGACTCACCTTGAACCTTATCACGTCATCTTTTTCATCGTATTCATCTTTACCATGTTGATCCCAATTCTTATTGAATATTACAGTCCAATCTCCTTTTGAAGGAATCGTAAAAAATCCATACTTACCTGCAGGAAGTGTTTCCCCGGCTATCAACAGATCTTTATTAGTTTCGATCCAAGTAGCTTTGTGAGCACCTGATTGCCATACATTTTCATAGGCTAGTAAACCTCCAAAAATTATTCTATTTCTAACTCCCGGTGAAGAGTAATCTATGTGAATATGAGCATCGCCAATCATAGCCATAGTCTCCGTGTGTGGACTTAACGACTTTTTCTTTGTAGTGTCAACTTTCTTTTCTTCTTGGTGCTCATGGTTATTTATTTTTGAGTCTTTTTTTTCTTTAGTTTCAGGCTTACATCCAAAAGTCAATAGAATTAATATAAAACATGCTGTTTTTAAAACTTTCATTTTTTTATTGTTGAGTTATTTTATCACTTATGCTTACTCCTGCTAGAAAGGCAGGTCTCAAAAGAGAAAATTTCAAGGAAAAGTAATTTATGCTTACTGCCAAGCATTTTAAATTTTAATTGAAATGATTGTAAATATAATCAATTATAAATTACAAGCTATCTCGAATTTTATCAACCCATTCCATCATCAGTTTCTTATCATTTTCTGAAAGTTTTGCATCTCTATGGATTAGTGTATAAGACCAAATTGGCATTTCATCATCTCTAATTTGACTACTAATTGATTTTAATTTACTTTTTTGTCTGCGTTTAGAATATGCTCTAAATTCACTAAAATTCAATTCTTCTTTTCCTTCTTTGATATGATCTTCTAAAAGCCAACTTGCAGGCTGAATTTTATTATACCAAGGATACTTTGTATTATTACTATGACAATCATAACATGATGTTCTTAATATATTTTGTATATCCTTTGGAACATCAAAAGTTTTGGTAAAATCGGTTGCTAGCATTTCAGTATTCTGATTTCGTTTTGTTGGAATAAATTGAATTCCTATAAAAACAATTAGTAACAAGAACGCTATTCTTTTTATGATTTTCATATCATTTTTATAAAGTCAGGGTTTCACTTTGAGTGAAACCCTGATTAATAAATAATTTCTTGAAACGAACTATCCTCGAGGCAGAGCCATAGAGGTATTTCGCTCGTTTCATTTTAACCTTTTAGGTCAAAAACCGAAATTATGTATTTTGCCTCACCCGGAACTGCTGAAAAAGACAGTTCCGACCTCTCCAAAGGAGAGGTAAACTGGAAACCCCGACGCAGAGCGTCGAGGAATTCTTTAGATTAAAGCTAATTTATCTGCTTCTGTACACTTCCGCAAGTCATCATTTTCGCTCCAAAATATGGGTTTTTAATTTCTTTAAATTCGCTTAACCATTTTGCTCCTTTATTATTATTTGCCATTGGGCAAAAGTCTTGATATAACTTTTTGTCTGTTCCTAATAAGGCAACTAAATCATTTATATCAGTACTCAATACTTCAAAATGTTCTCTTTGATGTGCAATGTCACTTTTTACGATATGCTCTGCATGTTCTTTTGCACTTTCTAATATTTCCATATATTCTTTGTGTGTTTCACCAGATAGTTTGGTCATATCAAATTTTGAAAAGGCAGTTACCATTGCTTCTCCTCCTTTTGCAGTTTCCTTATTATCATCTGCTACCAACCCATTTTTTATTTGAAGATAAGCATCAATAATTTGTGATGTTGCAGCATTTTTTTGAGTAGTTCCGGTTACATTTCTTTCCTCTTCTGTAGCGGAACTTCCATGGTCATGTCCGTCGTCATTATGACCATCTCCTTCTTTGTTCATCTCCATTGGCTGCATATCATTTGTGTCTGCTTCTTTTTTATCATTTTTGCAGGCCACTAATGTTAAAACCGCAATTGCTAATACATATATTGTTTTTTTCATTTTTAATTGATTTTAATAGTTAATTCTTTATTTTATTTAATCTAAAGTCAGCTAAGACTTTATTCTTATATCTATATAAGGGGACTAATGTTTATGACCACTATGATCTTTTTTCTTTGTTGAAATATTCATCTTCATATTTCTATCATATTGACAACATCCTGCTAAATTTTCATATGCTTTGTCGTCTGCTTTTGACATATCAGTATCATATCCAGATGCTGCAATTGCATTGTGTATTTCCATAAGATTTGTTTTTGAATCATTATAAGAGACATCTATTTTTTTATTTTCTTTATCCCACACAGCCTTTGTTACACCGTCAATACTATTTGCCGCTTCTTCAATTGTCGATTTACACATACCGCAGTTACCTCGAACACCAAAGGTGATCTCAGTTGTTTTTGCTTGTATTTCTTTTTTAGATGAATGTTCATGATTGTCCGTTTCTTTACTTTGACTATAACCATTTGTAAATACCATTGTGGCAATTGCCATACTTAAAATTACTTTTTTCATTTGTTTTTAAATTTAGTTTATTAATATTTTTTGTTTACTCTATTTTTAGGTGATCCCGAGGCTTCGGGAATGTCTTATTTCAAATCCACATTACGCAATCTCAATGAGTTCACTATTACCGAAAATGAACTAAAACTCATTGCTGCTGCTGCTATCATTGGTGATAACAACCAACCAAATACCGGATATAACAATCCTGCTGCTACAGGAATACCAAGTACATTATATATAAATGCAAAAAATAGGTTTTGTTTGATATTTCTCATCACTTTAGTTCCTAAATTTTTTGCTTTTACTATACCGAGTAAATCACCTTTTACTAAGGTTACTTCACTACTTTCTATGGCAACATCTGTTCCTGTTCCCATTGCAATACCAATATTGGCTTGTGCTAATGCCGGGGCATCGTTAATACCATCTCCTGCCATTGCTACTACTTTACCTTTTACTTGTAATTCCTCAATAACTTTTAATTTATCTTCTGGTAGACATTCTGCTTGAAAACTTGTTAAATTAAGTTGATTTGCTACAAATTTTGCTGTTCTCTCATTATCACCAGTTAGCATTACAACATCGACACCATGCTTTTGTAAAGTTTCAATTGCTTCTTTACTGGTTTGTTTAATAGCGTCTGTAATAGTTACATAACCTTCTACGTTTCCGTTTATTGAAATATAAGAAACAGTTTTACCCTGTTCTTGTTCAGCAATTACATTCTTATCGATTTCTTTGGAAAGATTTGCCTGTATTTGTGCTATCAGTTTTTTATTGCCAATAGCAATTTTTTTACCGTCTACAGTTCCTATAACACCTTTTCCCATAATGGCTTCAAAGTCTTTTGATTCTTTTAAGAAAATACTTTTTTCTTTTCCAAATTTAACGATGGCTTCTGCCAAAGGATGCTCGCTATATTGATTTAATGAAGCAATGCTTTCTAATAATTTTTCATCAAACTCACCAGATACATTCACTACTTTTTCAACTGATGGTTTTCCTTCAGTAATTGTTCCTGTTTTATCAGTAATTAATACATCTACTTTATTTAGATTTTCTAAGGCTTCTGCATTTTTTATGAGTACTCCGTTTTGAGCACCTTTGCCTACACCAACCATAACTGACATTGGTGTTGCTAAACCTAATGCACAAGGACACGCAATTATTAATACTGCTATTGCATTCACAAAAGCATATTCCATTGCATTCTCACCACCAAAATAATTCCAAGCCACAAACGTAAGTATGGCAACAAATAAAACAATTGGTACAAAATATTTAGAAATTTTATCAGCTAATTTTTGAATGGGTGCTTTACTTCTACTTGCATTATTTACCATTTGAATAATTTGCGAAAGCAAGGTTTCTGAACCTACTTTTTCTGCCATCATTACAAATGATTTTGTTCCGTTAATAGTTCCTGAACTCACGGAGTCATCTACATTTTTATCTACAGGAATTGGTTCTCCTGTAATCATACTTTCGTCAACGTTGCTATGACCTTCGGTTATTTTTCCGTCCACTGGAATTTTATCTCCGGGCTTTACACGTAGTAAATCTCCTTTTTTAATATTGTGAATAGAAATCACTTTATCGCCATCTGGTGTTACCAATGTTGCTTCGGTTGGTGCCAACTTTAAGAGTTCTTTTATCGCTCCGCTGGTTTGACTGTGTGCTCTGGCTTCTAATAATTGTCCTAATAAAACTAAAGTTAAAATTACAGTTGTAGCTTCAAAATACACAAAAACTGTTCCTGCTTCGGTTTTAAATTGATCTGGAAAAGCATCTGGGAAAAACATAGCAACGATACTAAATAACCAAGCAACTCCTGTACCAATACCAATAAGGGTAAACATGTTTAGGTTCATGGTTATAATAGATTTCCAAGCACGTTCAAAAAACATCCAACAAGCATAAAATACTACTGGAAGTGATAAAATTAGTTGTATCCAGTTCCATGTATGTTGCGGAAATATTTTTGCAAATGGATTTCCAGGTATTAGTTCTCCCATTGCTATAATAAAAACAGGCACTGTAAAAAGCATTGATATTTTCATTTTGTTGAGTAGCTTTTTATAGGTTTTGTCTTCTTCGCTTTCTGAAGGCTCCATTGGCACTAAATCCATTCCGCAGATTGGACAAGAACCCATTTCGTCTTTTATGATTTCAGGATGCATTGGGCAAGTGTATTGTGTAGCAACTTGTAATTTTGGTTGTTCAACTAAATCCATTCCACATACAGGGCAACCAATTTGCGATGTATAGGTTTTATCTCCTTCGCAGTGCATTGGGCAATAGAAAACACCGTTGCCATCAACTGGTTTTTTAGCCTCATCGTGTTTTTCGTGCCCTGGCATTTCAATAGTATAATGCAATCCTGCTTTCAGTAAGGTTTCTTGTAGTTTTTCTAAGGAGACGTGCGAAGTCATTTCTAAAGTAACTTCTTTGTTTTTTAAATTGGCTTCTACTTTGGTTATCTCTTTTAAATTACCCAAAGCAGATTCTACATTGGTCTTGCAACCTGTGCAGGTCATTCCTGTTATTTTATAGGTGTGTTTCATTTTTTTGGTAGTTTTAAAATTATTTTGTTTCCTAAAGTCAGATCGTCTAGATGTCCAGCAACTATATTATTTTTCGTTATAAAATGCATATGAATATTAGTAGTATGATGCGTAAAAACTGCTTTATGCTTTGTAGAATAAAATCCTAAAATTTCTACACTTTCATTATTTAGCACACCATTTAGACCAGATTCTTTATGTTTTTTATGTGTATGTACAGAATCTTCTTCTTTCCAATCAATTACGTGCCATTTTAATGAAGATACCTGACCTTCAATTAAAAATGGAAATGGCTTTTCAACATCAATACCGTACTCCTTTGCTATTATATACACTTCATTTTCTAAATCATCTTTAGTTAAAACTGTTGAAGGTAGTTTAAACGATTCCCATACTTTAACTTCGGCATATACAAGTAGTGTAGCAGCATTGTTAAATGATTCATTTATTTTAATGTTGCTGTTGTTTACTGAACTAATACGAACTTTACTATTAAATATTTGTATCTCTCCTTTTAAATTTTCCATGGCTCCAAGAGCGTATAAACTATTTTTGTTTGAAAGTAAATCAAGGCTTATTGTTGCATCAATATTGCCTGACATAATGTTTTTTAATGCTCCCGAATGCTGAACATTTATTTTTGCTTCCCTCCCTTTAGCATTAATACAGGAACTAAGAGCTACTATTGTTAAAACGAGTACAGATATGCTATAAATTTTATTCATATAGATTTAATTATTGTTGTTTGTGTTTCAAAATATATCTGATTTGTAGTTTACAATAACTCTATGCACAAAGCATGGGCATCTTCTAATATTTTTTTCTTTCTGTTTTGTTTAATACCAATTTCATTTAAAACTGCCGGGTTTTCACATAAATGTTTACATAAAACCAATTCTTTATCGAGCAGTTGTTGTTTTTCAGATTTTTTGAGTGTATTTAAACATGTAATGGGATATAATCCCGAAATACTTATTTGCTCTTTTAAGCTTCCGGTCTTTGGATAATCCCAACTTAACAATTTTAATCCCACACAGTTTCCATATTGAATTGCATCTTTGCTAAACCGGGTATTATTAACCAGCCAACCTTGATGAAATTTATGTTGATGTCCTTCCTGTTTTACCCATTGTTTTTGAACATCTAGAAATCGAGACTGAATGTAAAGCGGAATTTTTACACTACATTTAATGTTAAATGAGCTATGAAATTTACATTCAATCATAAAATGTTTGTTATCTTTCTCTGCAACCACATCTACTTCATGCTGTACGCAATGACCTTGTACAATCACTCCAACTTTTACACTATATCCTTGATATTTTAGCAATTCACCTATAAATTTTTCAAATGGATATCCGGTAGGTCCCAACTCCATAATTCCTTTCTTCAATTTATATCTTGAAGCTGTCAGGCGAGAATGTTTTTTCAATTGGGCAAATGCTTCTTTATAGATTTCTTTGGTGGTGATACCGTCATATAATGTAGCTTCTATTTTTGTTGAAACCTTTTTTACTACTGATTCTAAAGCGCCCGATTTTGTGAGAGATGCTATAAGTTTATCTCTACGAAAATCGACTTTTTCACCATTAGCTTTTATGATTTCAATGCTGTTCATATAATTTATTATTCTTGATGATTTTTATAATTTCTAATAATCAATCGGTTACTTTTTTCATAACTGAAATAACTTACTGTCCAATTTATACCTACTAATAGTTTATTTCTAAAACCGCTTATTGACATTAAATGAACAAACGACCAGAGTAACCAAGCAAAGTAACCACCAAACTTTAGTTTACCTAAATCTGCTACTGCTCTTCGTTTACCAACAGTTGCCAAAGAGCCTTTGTCTTTATACTTAAAAGGTTTTGGTTGTTTACTATTTATAATGCTCATTAAATTATTAGCAAGTATTTTTCCTTGTTGAATAGCAGGTTGTGCTACTTGGGGATGTCCTTTTGGAGTTTCTTTGGTGATAACTGATGCAATATCTCCTATAGCGAAAACATCATTAATTCCTTCTACTTGTAAACATTGATTTGTTTTTAATCTGTTTCCATCAACAAAATACTTTTGCTCAATACCGTTTGGTAATTGTCCTTTTACACCTGCTGTCCAAATCAAATTTTTAGCAAGTAATTGCTTACCGCTTTTGGTAGTTGCAATGTCACCATCATAGTCTATTACTATTTCATTCAGTAATACTTCAACATTAAGTTCTTTTAAATACTTTAGTGTTTTAACTGATGCTTTCTCAGACATTGCAGTTATTAGTTTGTCAGATCCTTCAACCAAATAAATTTTCATTATTGATGAAGGATACTCAGGATAATCTTTAGGAAGTATATATCTACAAAACTCTGCCAATGCTCCAGCCATTTCTACACCAGCAGGACCACCACCAACAATTACAAAATTGGTGAGTGCATCTCGTTCGGTGTCGTTACAAGTTATGGTTGCCTGTTCTAAATTTTGAAGCATTTGATGACGAATATTTAAGGAGTCTCGAATATTTTTCATACCTAAACTATGTTCTTCTACTTTTTTATTTCCGAAGAAATTGGTTGTAGTTCCTG
>CAYXAZ010000104.1:0-9376 GCA_964463085.1 uncultured Flavobacteriaceae bacterium
ATAATCAATATTTTGCATTATTAACTACATTTCTTACATCGAACTCACGTTAATTTAGATAATAATTCAGTATAACTAATAATAAATAACAATGCCAAAGGCATTTATCAAAGCTGCCCGTTTACGTACCTTACCTTTATCTCTTTCCGGAATTATAGTCGGTAGTTTTTTAGGGTATGCGGATGGATATTTCGATTGGAAAATATGCAGTTTAGCATTATTGACCACTATAGGATTTCAAGTACTTTCTAACTTTGCCAATGATTATGGAGATGGTGTAAAAGGAACAGATAATGATGATAGAATAGGCCCTGAAAGAGCTTTGCAAAGTGGAATTATTACACCTAAACAAATGCTCAATGCCATTAAAGTTACTGGCATTATTACGTTTGTTATCGCATTAGTATTGATTTATATTTCTTTTGGTAAAGAGCACCTAACATATTTCTTTTTGTTTTTAGGGTTTGGCATTGCGAGTATTGTGGCAGCTATAAAATATACAATGGGAGATAAGGCGTACGGTTATAGTGGTTATGGAGATATTTTTGTCTTTCTTTTTTTCGGATGGTTAAGTGTCATAGGGAGTTATTTTTTATATGCTAAACAACTTGATTTTACAGTTTTTCTACCGGCAACAGCTATTGGCCTTCTAAGTGTTGGTGTGTTGAACTTAAACAATATGCGTGATAGAGAATCAGATGCTAAAGCCAATAAAAAAACGATAGTGGTAAAAATTGGTGAAGAATTTGCCAAATACTACCATTACTATTTATTAATTGGGGCATTTTTATTGACATTATTGTATGTAATGTTGCATTATGACTCTCCAAAACAATTTTTATTTTTGATAGCTTTTATTCCTGTTTTTAAACATTTATATACTGTTTATAAAAATAAGGATACAAAACAATTGGATCCTGAATTAAAAAAATTAGCATTAAGTACTTTTTTGTTTGCAATCCTTTTCGGATTAGGACAAATAATATAATTCATTTTTTTGATTAACTTTATAACCTGAGTTCGATGTAAGAAAATCTTACATCGAACTCAGGTTTATAATCAAAATTTTAAGGAAATGAAAATAACTTACCTCGGACATGCTTCATTAAGTATAGAAACTTATGGAAAAGTCATTATTGTTGACCCTCATATTACTGGTAATGACCTTGCAAAGAATATAGATATTGATAAATTAGAAGCCGATTATATTCTGATTACACATGCACATTTTGATCATGTCTCTGATCTTGAAACGATTGCAAAACGTACTGGTGCAATAATTATATCTAATTATGAAATTGTTACATACTATCAGAATAAAGGTTTTAAAGGACATCCGATGAATCATGGTGGTACCTGGCAATTTGAGTTTGGTAAAATTCACATGGTCAATGCCATTCATACCAGTTCTTTTGCTGATGGAAGTTATGGTGGTAATCCTGCAGGTTTTGTATTAGAAACAACTCATCATCGTATTTATATTGCTGGAGATACTGCGCTGACCTATGATATGAAATTGATTCCGAAAGTAATTGGTAAACTAGATTTGGCTATTCTACCAATTGGAGATAATTTTACAATGGGAGTTGATAGTGCCATAATTGCATCTGATCTTGTTGAATGCGATAAAATTTTAGGTTATCACTATGATACTTTCGGATATATAGAAATTGATCATAAAGAAGCAATATCAAAATTTTCAAGTCAACATAAAGAATTGATCTTATTAGATATTGGTAAACATTTAAAACTATAATAATGAAACGAGCATGATAAAAAGTTTAACACCTAAGGGAATGACTAATAGCGAATAGTCCCGATAACTATCGGGATGACCTTTAAAAAACAATAAATATAAACACATGAAAACAGTTACAGTAGGTTGGTTTGAAATTCCTGTCAAAAATATGGAAAGAGCCATTACATTTTATAATGAAGTTTTTCAAATAGAAATCGGTAAACAAAACTTTGGTGGCACAGAAATGGGTTGGTTTCCGTTTGACGGAGAAGCAAAAGGCGCTTCGGGTACTTTAATTAAAAGTGAAGGCAATTATAAACCTTCAACTGATGGTGCCTTGGTTTATTTCAGTTCGATTGATGTTAATAATGAATTAGCAAAAATAGAACAGGCAGGAGGTGCAATTTTACAAGCTAAAACACAAATTTCTGAAGACCATGGTTATATGGCGGTTTTTTCGGATACTGAGGGTAATAGAGTGGCGTTACATTCTCAGAAATAATTCATAAACCCATCCAAGTAACTCAAAAAATGCCCTCTAGTTCAATGGATAGAATAGTTCCGTATTCGGAATCTTAAACTTTTGATCTAGATTCCTCCGAAATTTCTTTTAGCTCTGAGTTTTCGTTATTGGAATTTATTTGTATTTTGTGATTTAGAATTTGTTTTTTAACAATATGAGAGCATCTTACAAAAAATACACCCTTAATTTCAAACAACCTAGTGGGACTTCCCGTGGTGTTTTACGTACCAAAGAAACCTATTTTTTACTTTTAGAAGAAGATGATAAAAAGGGAGTAGGAGAGTGCGGCTTGTTTAAAGGATTGAGTATTGACGACAGACCCGATTATGAAGAAAAACTACAATGGGTTTGCGAGAACATCCATTTAGGAAAAGAAAAAATACTAGATGAGGTCTATGACCTCCCGTCAATTCAATTTGGTGTTGAGCAAGCTTTTCTATCATTACAAAGTACCAATCAGTTTGAACTGTTTCCATCAGCTTTTACAGAAGGCAAAGACTCAATACCTATCAATGGATTGATTTGGATGGGTACTGAAGCTTTTATGAAACAACAAATTAAAGAGAAACTAAAAGCAGGTTTTACAGCCATTAAACTTAAAATTGGCGCAATTGATTTTGAAACAGAATTAGCATTATTAAGATCTATCCGTAATGAGTATACATCTCAAGAAATTGAACTCAGAGTAGATGCAAATGGTGCCTTTGATACTAAGAATGCATTAGAAAAATTAAAACGCTTATCCGATCTTGACTTACATTCCATAGAACAGCCCATAAAACCGAATCAATGGCAAGAAATGTCAGTATTATGTGCAAAAACACCATTGCCTATCGCATTAGATGAAGAGTTAATAGGTATTTTTTCTTTTGAAGATAAAGAAAGGCTAATCAAAACCATAAAACCTCAATATATCATCTTAAAACCAAGCTTGATTGGAGGTTTCCGCGGAAGCGATGATTGGATTGATATAGCAAAACGACATAATGTGGGCTGGTGGATCACATCAGCATTAGAGAGTAATATTGGCTTAAATGCCATTGCGCAGTTTGCCTATGCTTTAAATGTTAAAAAGCCTCAAGGTTTGGGTACGGGTGGTTTGTTTACTAATAATTTTGATTCACCATTATTTGTAGAAAAAGGACTACTACATTATAATCCTAAATTGAGATGGAACTTTAACTTATAAAAGGTATTTTTGGAATACTAACTAAAAAACTCGAATGAATGAATTTTATACAGCAAGCTTATAAAGGCAGAACAGAATGGTATTGGTATTTGATAACGTTCTTTATTATTTCCATTTTTTGGCAATTTATTGGTGTAATACCCTTATCAGTTGCTGCGTTTTTAAAAGCGGGCAGTATGGATAAATTTATGGAAGCAGCAAAAGATGCATTTGCTACTGTAGGTTTAAACTCTAACTTATATTTATTTTTAGTATTACTAACTTTAATTATGGGTTTGGTAGGTCTGCTAATTGGTATTAAATTTATACATAATAGATTGATAAGAACTGTAGTTACCAGTAGAAATAAAATAGATTGGAAAAGAGTTTTTTATGCTTTTGGTTTATGGTTTTCTATTTCTGTTGTTATTATAACTATTGGAATTTTCTTAGATCCTGAAAATTTAATTTGGAATTTTAAGCCTATTCCTTTTTTAATATTAGTATTAATTTCATTACTATTTATTCCGTTGCAAACTAGTTTTGAAGAATTATTGTTTAGAGGTTATTTAATGCAAGGGCTTGGTGTATTGGCAAAAAACAGATGGATACCTCTTTTGGTTACCTCATTGATTTTCGGATTGTTACATGGTGCTAACCCGGAAGTTGAAAAATTAGGCCGGGGTATCATGGTATTCTATATAGGTACAGGCTTATTATTCGGAATCACAACTTTGATGGATGAAGGTACAGAATTAGCATTAGGCTTACATGCTGCAAATAATATTGTTGCAGCTATTTTTGTTACAACAGATTGGACAGCTTTTCAGACTGAAGCCCTGTATATTGATACTTCTGAACCGTCATTAGGTTGGGAAACCTATTTACCGGTATTTGTTTTATATCCTATAATTTTATTTATTTTTTCAAAAAAATATGGTTGGAAAAATTGGACAGAAAAATTATTTGGTAAGGTTGAAAAACCAATTAGTATTGATTAATTGTCCCCTTGAGGGGACTATAGGGATGTATTACTTAAATGTGTAAATATAAATTCCATAAAAGCTTTATTCTTAACAGAAGATCTTTTGAAAGTGTTGAAGAATTGTTATCCTTTTCTGAAATTATTTCTAAGGATGTATTTTCTTTTTTAAAGTGTTGGTTTGATACTTCTGATCTTATTACAGTACGAACTTCCGGTTCTACCGGAAAACCAACAACCATACAGCTTAAAAAAGAATATATGGTCAATAGTGCGATAGCTACCGGAGATTATTTTAATGTTCATGAAAAAACTAAGGCACTATTATGCCTATCACCAAATTATATTGCCGGTAAAATGATGTTAGTACGTGCTTTAGTATTAGGTTGGCAGTTAGAGGTGATTGAACCTGATTCTATTCCTTTAAAGAATACTGATAGTGATTATGATTTTTGCGCGATGATTCCGTTACAGTTGCATAATTCTTTATCACAATTACAAAGAATTAAAAAATTGATTGTTGGCGGTGGTGTGATTTCTAATGAGTTGATTGATAAATTACAAGGGGTTTCTACAAAAGTTTATGCTACTTATGGTATGACTGAAACCATTACTCATATCGCGGTCAAAAAGCTCAATAATTTTGATATTTACAGTACACAAAATAAAGGTTTCGACTGCGCTCAACCTGACATTTATGTCTCCTTGAGCGCAGTCGAAAGGTCTCATTATACTGTTTTACCCAACATTAAAGTCACAACAGACAACAGAAATTGTTTAATAATTGATGCTCCTAAAGTATCAGATACAGAAATTATTACAAACGATTTAGTAGAATTGATTTCCGAAACTGAATTCAAATGGTTAGGGCGTTATGATACTATTATTAATTCAGGAGGAGTAAAACTAATACCAGAGCAAATTGAGAAGAAATTATCAACAGTTATTGATTGCCGCTTTTTTGTTGCCGGGATTCCTGATGAAGTGTTGGGTGAGAAGTTGGTGTTGATAGTAGAAAATATAAATTACGATTTAAATGATGAGATTACCATACTTCGCCAAAAGCGGGTTAGCAATGACAAGTATATTCAAAATCTCAAATCTCAAATCTTAAACCTCAAACAACTTTCAAAATATGAGATTCCAAAAGAAATTTATGTTGTAGAAAAGTTTGTTGAAACTGAAACAAAAAAAATCCAACGTCAGTTGACATTGGACTTGATTTAAATTAGACTTCGAAACCAAAAAACAAAAGCACCAATGTAGGCTTGAAGTCGGGTGACCGATGATGGAAGGTTTATCGGTCTTCCAGCCATGTTTGGCTATTTAGTGGTACAATTTTAATCGTTAAAAATCTATGCTGTTTTCTACCCGCAGAGATTTACTCCACCAACACCCATTCACCTTTCTCAATAAGCGGAATGGCCTGTTTATATTTTACTTCTTTGTTCTGACCGTTCATTACATTTTTAATAGTAACACGTTCGTTTCTACCAATTTTACGTTCAGTTCGTACTATAGTTTCTGTAACCTGTTGTTCTTGTGTTTGATGTGCTGAAGTATCTTGGGTTGGACTTCTAAAATCAGCTTTACTTATCTGAACTTTCTCACGTTTTTGTTCACGTGCCTGAGATACTTGCTGTGAACTTTGATTTGGTAATTCGCCTTTAAATAAGAAAGACAATACTTCTTTATTTACTTTAATTAGCATTGTTTTAAATAATTCAAATGCTTCAAACTTATAAATTAATAAAGGGTCCTTTTGCTCATAAGTTGCATTTTGAACCGATTGTTTCAATTCATCCATTTGGCGTAGATGATCTTTCCAGGTTTCATCAATAATAGCCAATGAAATATTCTTTTCAAAATCGGTTACTAAACCTTTTCCTTTAGTTTCATAAGCTTCTTTAAGATTTGTAACAACATTCAATGTTTTTACGCCATCCGTAAACGGAACAGCAATACGTTCATATTGATTCGCTTGATTTTCATAAACATCTTTAATCACAGGAAAAACAGCTTCTGCATTACGCTCAATTTTTTCTTGATAATGTTTATAAACTATATCAAACAAGTCATCAATAAGTTCTTGTTCAGTTTTACTCTCAAATTCATCTTTGGTAAATGGTGAAGTTGTAGAAGAGAATCTGATCAATTCAAATTCAAAATTAGAATAATCATTTGCTACTTTATTTTCTAACACAATACTTTCACAAGTATCATAAACCATATTTACAATATCAACTTGTAAACGCTCACCATATAATGCATGACGACGACGTTTGTAAACCACTTCACGTTGTGCATTCATCACATCATCATATTCTAATAATCGTTTACGAATACCAAAGTTATTTTCTTCCACTTTTTTCTGTGCTCTTTCTATAGATTTAGAGATCATAGAATGCTGAATAACTTCACCTTCCTTTAAGCCCATTCTATCCATCATCTTCGCAATACGTTCAGAACCGAATAAACGCATTAAATTATCTTCTAAAGAAACATAAAATTGAGAAGAACCTGGATCACCTTGACGGCCTGCACGACCTCGAAGTTGCCTGTCAACACGACGAGAATCATGACGTTCAGTACCAACTATGGCCAATCCGCCAGCTTCTTTTACAGCGTCAGATAACTTAATATCCGTACCACGACCTGCCATATTGGTAGCAATAGTTACTACTCCGGGATTACCGGCTTCAGCCACAATATCTGCTTCTTTTTTATGTAGTTTAGCATTTAATACGTTGTGAGGGATTTTATGAATGGTTAGCATTCTTCCTAATAATTCTGAAATTTCTACAGAGGTAGTACCCACTAATACAGGTCTTTTTTCTGCTACCAATCTTACAATTTCGTCAATTACCGCATTGTATTTTTCGCGTTTGGTTTTATAGATAAGATCTTCTTTATCTTTACGTGCTAAAGGTTTATTGGTTGGTATTTCAATAACATCTAATTTGTAAATTTCCCAGAATTCTCCGGCTTCGGTTACTGCAGTACCTGTCATACCCGAAAGCTTTCTATACATTCTAAAATAGTTCTGTAAAGTAACAGTGGCATAGGTTTGTGTAGCATCTTCAATCTTCACATTTTCTTTAGCTTCAATGGCTTGATGTAGTCCGTCAGAATATCTTCTACCATCCATTATACGTCCTGTTTGCTCATCTACAATTTTAATTTTATCTTCCATCAAGACATATTCAACATCCTTTTCAAAAAGTGTATATGCTTTTAATAGTTGATTTAATGTGTGGATACGCTCACTTTTAATACTAAAATCACGATAGAGTTCTTCTTTGCTTTTTGCATTGTCTTCGGGAGACAATCCTTCATTTTCAATTCTGGCAATTTCTATACCGATATCCGGTAATACAAAAAAGTCATCTTCTTTATTACCTGAGAGGTGCTCAATACCTTTATCGGTCAACTCTATAGAATTGTTTTTTTCATCGATCACAAAATACAAAGCTTCATCAATCTTTGGCATTTCACGATTGTTATCCTGCATATAGAAATTCTCAGTTTTTTGTAATAATTGTTTGATTCCTTCCTGACTTAAAAATTTAATCAAGGCTTTATTTTTAGGCAATCCTCTAAAAACTCTTAATAGATGGAAGCCGCCTTCTTTAGTATTGCCTTCAGCAATCATTTTTTTTGCATCGGCTAACACACCTGTTAAAAAAGTACGCTGTGTATTAACAATACTATCAACTTTAGGTTTTAATTCATTGAATTCATGTCTATCACCCTGAGGGGTAGCACCAGAAATAATTAAAGGGGTACGCGCATCATCAACTAAAACGGAATCTACTTCATCTACAATTACAAAATTATGTGGGCGTTGTACTAGATCTTTAGGCGAATGTGCCATATTATCACGCAAGTAATCAAAACCAAATTCATTGTTGGTACCGTAAGTTATATCAGCATTATAGGCTTTTTTACGTGCATCAGAATTAGGTTGATGATAATCTATACAATCAATACTTAGACCATGAAATTCGAAGATTGGCCCCATCCATGCAGCATCACGTTTTGCTAAATAATCATTGACGGTTACTACATGTACACCTTTTCCTGATAATGCATTCAGGTATATTGGTAAGGTTGCCACTAGGGTTTTACCTTCACCAGTCATCATTTCGGCAATTTTACCTTGATGTAATACAGAACCACCGATCAATTGAACATCATAGTGTATCATATCCCAAGTAATGGGTTTTCCGGCAGCATCCCAAGAATTTTTCCAAATAGCAGTTTCGCCTTCTAGGGTAATGTGTTCATTTGTAGCAGAAAGTTCTCTATCAAAAGGAGTAGCACTCACTTTTAATGTAGTATTATTGGTAAAGCGTTTACAGGTTTCTTTAACTACAGCAAAAGCTTCTGGTGAAATGTCGTTTAAAACAGCTTCAGTTGTTTGATAAGTTTCATCTTTAAGGTTATCAATCTCTTTATAGATTTCTTCCTTACGATCTATATGAGCGGTTTCAATTTCCTTAGTAAGTTCAACTATTTTATCTTCTAAAGATTTGGTTGCATCAACTATTTTTTGCTTGAACTCAATAGTTTTATTTCTAAGTTGATCTAATGATAATTTTTCTACTTCAGCATCAAAAGCTCTCACCTTATCAACGATTGGTTGTAATATTTTTAAGTCTTTTTTATTTTTATCACCTACAAAGACTTTAAGTACTGAATTTATAAAACTCATAAGTTATATTTTTAATATTGATCCTGATAGCTATCGGGATGTTTCAATATCTGTTTGTTATATTCTCTCTAATTCTATTCTTTGGAATCTGTCTACATTTATTTAAAATTCTTCTCAGAAAAAATACTATAATAATTTTTAGACTTAGATAGACAAAGATATTGAATCTCTCTGTTTTTTAACCGTTAAATTTATGATAAAAGCCAAAAAAAAAGGTCTCATTGAGACCTTTATGATTTTTTAATATTCAT
>CAYXAZ010000105.1:0-9200 GCA_964463085.1 uncultured Flavobacteriaceae bacterium
GCTTATATTTCAACTGATCTTGCTGTCAAAACCAGTCGTCCCCTTAATGAAATAGGTACGCTATAGCGTACCGTTATTGAATTAATCCCGAACTAGTTTCGGGAACTCATCAAATTCTTTTCAAAGAAATAAGTCTGCAAAGATAATTCTTTTTTTTGCGAAATCATATTATTCATAATATCTTGCAGCAATTTTTATACCATTTATATTATATGAAACGAGCATGATAAAAGTTTATCGCCTAAAAAATGATTATTGACGAACAGCATGTGACCATTAAAAAACAATAAATATAAACACATGAAATTTGCCCTGATCAAAGAACGTAAAAACCCCCCGGATAGAAGGGTGGTTTTTTCTCCTCAAGCCTGTAGCGCCTTATTAGGTATGTATCCTGACTTAGAACTAAAAGTAGAACATTCTGATGTAAGAATTTTTACTGATGAGGCTTATAAAGATGCTGGTATTGAAGTAACTAATGATATCTCTGATTGTGATGTATTACTAGGCGTAAAAGAAGTGCCAATTGAGGCATTATTACCGAATAAAAAATACTTTTTCTTTTCACATACTTTTAAAAAACAGCCTTATAATAGAAAATTATTACAAGCAGTTCTCAATAAGAATATTGAATTATATGACCATGAAGTAATTACAAATGGTAAAGGACATCGTGTTGTAGCTTTTGGAAGGTATGCCGGAATTGTTGGTGCATACAATGGTTTTAGAGCATTCGGATTAAAAAATAAGACTTTTAATTTACCAAAGGCCGAACATTTACCTGATCAAAAAGCATTGATTGATGAATTGAATAAAATCACGTTATCTAATATTAAAATTGTGCTAACCGGTAGAGGAAGAGTAGGTAATGGTGCAAAAGAAATGTTAGATGCTATGCATATCAAACAAGTTTCAGTTGATGAATTTCTAAATGATAATTTTAATGAAGCTATTTATGTTCAATTAGATGTATTAGATTATAACAAACGTAAAGATGGACTAAACCTTCCAAAAAACGATTTTTATAAAAATCCTGCAGATTATAAGAGTGACTTTATGCGTTTTGCTAATGTAGCAGATTTATATATTGCCGGTCATTATTGGAATGAAGATGCGCCGTTTATTTTTTCACAAGAAAGTGCTAAGTCACCTGATTTCAACATTAAAGTAGTTGCTGATATAAGTTGTGATATTGATGGTCCTGTAGCTTCAACCTTAAGACCATCAACCATTGCAAATCCAATTTATGGATACAACCCTCAAACAGAACAGGAAGATGATTTCACTAAAGAAGATGTAATTGCTGTAATGGCAGTTGATAATTTGCCTTGTGAATTACCCAATGATGCCTCTGTTGGTTTTGGTGAAATGTTTTCTAAACATGTTATTCCAGCTTTTTTTAATGGTGATGCTGATGGCGTTTTAGAACGTGCATTAATGACAAAAAATGGAAAACTCACTGAAAGGTTTCAGTACCTTCAGGATTATGTTGATGGGAAAGAATAGTTTTCAGTAGGTAGTGACAGTAAACAGTATATATGCAAGATAAACAGTTCCTTATTGATTTAGCACATACTAAAATGCCTTATGGTAAATTTAAAGGACGTTATTTAATTGATTTACCCGAACATTATATTGTATGGTATCATGCAAAAGGGTTTCCTAAAGGAAAAATAGGAATGATGTTAGGGTTGGTGTATGAATTAAAACTTAATGGTTTAGAGTATTTGATTAGAAATATTCAAAAGAATTCTTCCTCACAATAAAAAATTTCTTGAAACTGACTATCCCCAAGGCAGACCCGAGTACGGAAGGAAATTTATAGATTAACAACACATTAAAATTCTGTTAAATTTGTTTTTAATAAAATTTTGACCTTTATTTTTCTTAATTTTAGACAACAAATAACTTAAACTATAAAATTATGAATACTCAACAAGTTGCCAACCGTCTAGTAGAAATGTGCCGTCAAGGTCAAAACATGGAAGCTTTAGAAGAACTATATGCTGATAATGTAGTTAGTAAAGAAATGCCCGGGATGCCCGGAGAAGTAACCTCCGGTATAAAAGCTGTCTTTAAAAAGAGTGAAGACTGGTTTAATAATGTACAGGAGTTTCATGGTGGAGATATTTCTGAGCCCCAAGTTGCCGGGAATCATTTTTCTTGCACAATGGATTTTGATGTAACCTTTAAAGATAGAGGCAGAACACAAATGCAAGAGGTTTGTGTATATGAAGTGAATGATGGAAAAATTGTCAGTGAACAATTTTTTTACTCTATGTAATTATATGTAAAAGTCACACCTTCTAAGAAGGTGGCTTTGGAAAACCCCTAAAAGGGGTAATGAGCAACAAGATTATAAACCAACCTAAGACCTGTCAGGTTTTGAAAACCTGACAGGTCTGAAAAAATAGCCAAAGCCTAAAGCCTGCCCGCCTACTGAGGGAACATCACCACTAGCTAAGCAGGTGGTTTTTCAAGGTAAAATAAAATTAGTGAGCAACGGGATTAATTTACTGTTGTTTTTTTGTTCTTACCGAAAGTGAAAAGTCCATAGAAAATATGGAAGATTCCAAAACCTAGACCGAGGAATAAGATTTCTTTATCATATATAAAATAGGCTACCACTGCCAATATAATTTCTGCTATGGATAGATATTTTAAATTTCCGGAAGAAAATCTGCTTAAATTCAATAAAAATATTCCGTATAAGAATAACAACAACGGAGTAATACTACTATAATATCCTTTATTTGCAATGATTACCAATACAATTATAAAAAATAATAGCGGAATTAAAGTATGAAACCGTAACTTTTTAGAAAACGGACTCCATAGTTTTCTATTGTTCTTTTTTGATCTTCTTTTAGCTCTTATTCTTAATGTTATCAAAGAAATTAAAATAGTAATTACTGTTAAAACGATTATCCCAATTTCCAACAAAACTATTGGTAATGCCGCAAAACCTTCAAAGCCATCACCATAACTATTAGTCATTGTATAAACCATATAAACTGCCAATAGTCCATAAATACCCAATAGAATTCCAGACCATCCGCTTGACGAAAAAGATGTCGAATTTTGTTGCATTTCAACTAAATAATTGAATCACAAGTTAGTTTAATATTTTTAGAATGCAAAAATGTCATGTCTATTCAGAAAGAAATTATATTCATAACTACCTCTTTAGTATTGATTTTTCTTGATAATTAGATTGAATTACATTAAGCAGTAAATATCCTAACAAAAATAAAATCCCAAACCCAATAGTTACACCCCATGTTCTTGGGTGTGATAACGGGTCTTTTATCCTTTCAATAATATCAAATAATAATAATTGCGGATTTGAAATGACATCCCAGCTATTCCATCTTAAATATCTACCTAAATAAATTCCAAATCCCGAAAGGAATAATACTAATACAGTAACTAACCAGGTAACTCTTCTAGATACTCTAGTTAAGAGTAATGTATGCATATCATTTATCGATAAGAAAAATAAAAGCATTCCATTTACCGCAAAAGAAACAACTAATAATAGATCAAACCACAGAGGTATAGTCCTTTGTTGTTTTAAATGAAATATATCGGTAATTATATAAGAGGCATTTGGCAGAAATGATAACCAAACTACAAAAACCATAAAAAATAGTAACGGTTTTAACCTTCTGGTTTTAATTATGCTTGATATGACAAAAGGAATATATGCCAGTATTAAATTCCATACCAAAAACATATATGTAATAGAAGCTGTAAACCATATTCTAAAAATAAGGATGCTAATACAATAACTTGATAGTAGTAATAATAATAAATGTAAATTTCTTTGTGGATTATTCTTCATTTTAATTTCATTTTTTAAAGGTTTAACAACCTTTAATGATCTAAACTCAACCATTACTCCAATCAATTTTTCGAGAAACATACATTATTGATGCAAGTATCAAGAATAAACCAATACTACCTACTAGAAGCGCATAACTTTCCAGTTGAATGATAACATATATAAATGTATATAAAGCAGTTAATGAAAGTCCGATGAATATTGGAAACTTAAATGTTTTTAGTATTGACTTAGAATATAAAGTAATCAATGTAACTACTGAAGCTCCGGCAATTAAATATGCTTTTAAAAAGTTACTGTGTTCTGAAATAGAAACTAATAATGTGTAAAACATGGTCAATGCTAATCCGATCATTAAATATTGAAAAGGATGAATGTTAATTTTACTTAATGTTTGAATTAAAAAGAATACCAAAAAAGTAAGCGAAATAACCAAAAATCCATATTTAGCTGACCGTTCACTTTTTTGATATTCATCTACCATAACTATAAATTTTGTGCCAAATGCATATTGATTTAAATTTGGAACGTTATTTAAATACTGCTGTGAAAACGCCCTATTTATATGTAATATTTTCCAATCAGCTTTAAAACCATCCTTTGTTATTTCTTTGGTTTCGTCATTAGGTAAAAAGTTACCTGTAAAACTTGGATCTGCCCAATTGGAAGTCATATTCATTGTGGTTGTTTTTCCAATCGGAACAATTTGAATTTGTTGGCTTCCATTAAAAGACATATTAAAACTAAAATTGACACCTCCTTTTTTGGGTAAATCTTTTTCATTGATAAAAGTAGATTCTAATTCATCTAAATTATTTGAATTTGAATTATCAGTGAAATTGGTTTCAAATGTGTACGTGTTATTATTAATTTTAAGACGCATTTCATTTTTAATGCCTTTTAAATTAGATGTTTTAACAATAACCGTTGCTCTATCCCAAATAATATCTTCATTTTTAATTCTTTTAGATGCTAATTCTGCTTGCAAGTAGCTGCCTGAAAAATTCATATTTGTTGTAAAAACTGCTGATTCAAAATTACCTCTCTTTAACGTTTTTGAATTTACATCAACCTTACTTTGCAGAGTTTCAGGAAAGAGATACGCATAATTTAAATGAGTTTTGGTCTCTTTTATATATACTTTTGTCTTCTCATTAAACTTTGAAGTTTCTGTATAAGTTTTGTAAGGTAATTTTAATATTGGTCCATAAACTAAGACTTCATTTCCCCATTTTCCATTTATTTCATTCACCACATCTATCTGTCTATAAGAACGTTCTCTTATAAGACTATCTATATAAGATAAAGGAATCAGTAATACAATTATTAGTAATCCAACCATAAGCATTCTTGCTGTAATGGATGTTTTTAACCAATGTCCGAATTTGTTTGTGTTTTGTTTTGTATTTTGTTCCATAATGATATTTTAAAGTACTTTGTATTTCAAAGTAATGTGATAAAAAAATGATCTATTGTTTATTAATTAATTTTTCAAGTGCATTAATGTGTTTTTTAAACTCAGCCTTTCCTAATTTGGTCGTACTATAACGTGTATTAGGTTTCCTACCGATAAATTGTTTCTCTATTATAATATACTGTGCTTGTTCAAGTGATTTGGTATGGCTTGCTAAATTGCCGTCAGTGACACCTAGTAATTCTTTTAAAGTATTAAAATCGGCATACTCATTTACCATTAGAATAGACATAATACCTAATCGTATTCGGTGATCAAAAACTTTATTTATGTTAGTAATTATACTCACAATTATTTTATATCATATTTATAATACATCAATGAACCATAAATAATATGCATGATGCCAAAACCAAAAACCCACAGCCAAAATCCGTAGCCCGGAAACATGGCGCATATTAGCCCTAAGATCAACTCTACATAACCTAAATAACGAATATTTCCTATACTATATTTAGATGCATTAATTAGTGCCAAACCATAGAAAATAAGCATTAAGGCTGCTGTTTGTCCATATTTCTGTTGACCTAAAATAATCAAAATATACAACCCTCCAACTACTAATGGAATCAAAAAGTTTACTATTAAACGACGTGAAGAAGTATCCCAAACTTTTACATTATCTTTTTTTGCTTTTCTTGTTGTTAAATAAATAGCCGTAACAATACTTACAAAGGCAATTAAAAATAGATCTAATAATACTAATCTAAATATTTTACCATCTAGTATTAAATATTGTCTAGCAGAATTAGCAACTAACCAATAAGCAACAGCAGCTCCGATAAGTGCATAAATACCAGCCAGAATACCTGATAATCCACTAAGTGAGATAAAACGTGATGATCTATTCATTAAATCTTTTATTTCACTAATATCCTTCAAATAATTATTTTGTTCCATATAAAAGTACTTTGAAATACAAAGTAAAATAAAAAACTTCAATCATCCAAGTAAATTTTTCATTAAGTTTGAATAAAATTATATACTCAATAAACACGAACCTTATCGTTCGATATTGCTGCATTTACAAGTGGTTATTGAAAATACTATTCCCGATGCTGAGCTAAAATATAAATACAAGATTCCTTTTTACTATATTTCTAACAGACCTTTGTGTTACCTTAATCAGTCAAAAGATTATGTAGATCTGGGTTTTTGGAACGCTTCTCATCTTACTGTACATTTAGAACATCTATGTACTAAAGGAAGAAAAATGATGAAATCATTACGCTATAAAAAACTGGAAGATATTGATGAAAAAATATTGATTGATGTGTTACGAGATGCCCATTCTGTCAAGGATAAGAAATTTTGGAAGTAGTTTCTAAGGCACTGTTAAGGAATAAATGGTGCAGAATTAGCGAAGTAATTTTATTCTTTTTCAAGGCAAAATTTTCAAGCATAGCATCGCTATAGTTCAAAATTTTAACGCAGTAAAAGGGCAAAAGAACAAGTTAAAATGTATAAGTTATTTCTTAAGGGCATCTCTAAAAACTCCTTTCTTTCAAAAAACAAAAATAATGAATAAGATGCAAGACACATTTTTTTTGTAATAGCCTTCGCTATTCCAAAAAAAAATGCCGAAGCAGATTGTTTATTATCTTTGTTCCTATAGGGTTTTCAGAGCTTTCCAAGTACTGCTTCAAAATTTATCACATTATCTCGATAGTGTTTCAAAATTTTTAATTGTCTTTGAAAAGCTCTGAAAATTTTGATGCGAAGGAGTTTTTAGAAATACCCTTAACAGTGCCTAACCTTATTTAACAAGGCTGATTTTATATTGTAAAATTGTACGTTTATTAGCAAATAATATTAATTCTGTATTTCTATTTTGTACAAAAGGAATCTTAAACGTGCATTTTCCATTAGTACAGCTTGGCTCTATTTTTTCGCTAAATCTATCTCCTTTAAAGATATAATACAATGTTATATTTTTTGGAATGTCTCCCATTGTAAAGATTATATTTTCATTAGATTTTACAAATAATTCTCCTTGTAAAGGAGATAGTAACTTTAAATGATTACTAAAAAAAGATTTATCGTAAATTGGAGATTCAAAAAATTGTTTTTTTGTAATACTTCTTTCAGTGAATAACCATCCTCTTTCTGATGGATAATGTGTTAAGGCAAATTTATTGGGGTCAGTCAAGAAAAAGAAATCATCAAAACGTCGTACCCACTTATCGCCATTAGTGTAACCTGCACCCCATGTAGCATCAACTAAGTACCATTTGTTATTTACTTTTACTGCATTCCAAGCATGATTTTCAACAGTTGGATCAATTCCAATATCACTAACACCAACTTTTGAAAACCCTCCTACCAACATACAAGGAATACCCATCTGCTCAGAAACTTTTTTAAATGTTTGAGCATATCCTTCACAAATTGCTTTTTTTGTTCGTAATGTTTTATTAACTATATGTGTATTAATTGCAGCTAATTTTCGTTGTAGATCTTCTTGACTAGAATAACTAAAATTTATTTGTGCTTCACCCATATATAAAGTTTTAAGGTCATATGAAACATTTATCGCCAACCAAGTATAAATAGCACGAATTCTGTCAACTTCACTCTTAAAATCTTTAGTTATTTGATCTGCTAATTGATCTGCTGAAGCATATTGTTTAGGGTATAAGCCTACTCTTTGATCTACTTTTTCAAAGTTTTGAGCCTGTGTATTGGTTAAAGTAATGCAAATAAAAAGGGTTGAGATTAGTAACTTCATGCTAATTAAAAACATTATTTGCTCGAAAAAATTGCAGCTGTAATGTTAAAATAAATTTAAAGTGTATTTATCACTTTACGGATTGCAACTAAATTACGCATCAACTTTTCTAAATGATCTAAATGTAACATGTTTGCACCATCAGATTTTGCATTTGCCGGATCAAAATGTGTTTCAATAAATAAACCATCTACATTATTGACGATTCCTGCTCTGGCAATAGTCTCAATCATATCAGGGCGACCACCTGTAACGCCAGATGATTGATTGGGTTGTTGTAAGGAATGTGTTACATCTAATACCGTAGTAGCATATTGCCTCATCGTTGGTATTCCTCTAAAATCAACTATCATATCTTGATAACCAAACATAGTGCCTCTATCGGTAATCATAACTTTATCGTTACCAGAATCAATTACTTTTCTCACAGCATGTTGCATACTTTCAGCACTCATAAACTGCCCTTTTTTAAGATTGACAACCTTGCCTGTCTTAGCTGCAGCAACAACTAAATCGGTTTGACGCACTAAAAATGCCGGAATTTGTAACACATCAACATATTCAGCAGCCTTAGCTGCATCTGAAACTTCATGAATATCGGTAACCGTAGGCACATTAAAAGTGTTGCTTACTTTTTGTAAAATTTTGAGTGCTTTTTCATCTCCAATTCCCGTAAAGCTGTCCACTCTTGAACGATTTGCCTTTTTAAAACTCCCTTTAAATATATAAGGGATCTCCAATTTATCAGTAATTGTAATAACCTTTTCCGCAATTCGCATTGCCATATCTTCATTCTCAATGGCACAAGGACCTGCTAACAAGAAAAAGTTATTGCTATTTATATGTTTTATATTCGGAATTAAAGAAAGCTCCATTTACTATATTTTTATGCAAAAGTACAATTTTTCACTTTCAATATCATTTTTAAGGATTGTTGATTTTTTAAACAAAAAAATAGGTCAAGTAATGAAATCTATCTTACTAAAACTCGTTATTATTTTAACTAATACCTTAAATCCGCAAGAGTGTTCGTTACGAAAAGTCAAAATGTATGTTAGTATTGGCGTAGCACAGAAAAAAGTAACGCAGACATATCACTTGTTATGGTGAGTAAGTTTTTGCGAGCATTCCCAATAATGACGTACAGTTTGGTT
>CAYXAZ010000106.1:0-9035 GCA_964463085.1 uncultured Flavobacteriaceae bacterium
AAAAGTTCAACCATAGCCTTTGTTATGGTTTTATTTTTTAACGCATTTAAAGGGAAAAAGAACGAGTCAAAAAACCGAAAGGCTGTGTGGTTTGGGTATATAATGTCTATTTGGTTTGAAGTCAGAAGACGGAAGACAGAAGACAGAAGAAATATTACTTCGTGCTTCGGTCTCACGACTTTTAACCCGAAATATTTTAAAAACTAAAAGTGCTAATTTGAATTATTTTTTTAAATCTAAATATAAACATGACCTTAAATGAATTTAATAAGCTGACTAAACAAGAAGCCATAGCTGAATTAGAAAAATGTTGTGTGTCTAAATGTTGGATACAGCATATGATTGAAAATATGCCTTTCGCTTCCTCGAATGAATTAACCTTAAAGACAGCTGATATTTGGTATCACCAATGTAGAGAATTAGACTGGCAAGCTGCTTTTGAAGGGCATCCAAAAATTGGTGACATCACTAGTTTAAAGGAAAAATTTGCCAATACTAAAAATTGGGCAACTAATGAACAGTCTAAGGTAACTGATGCAGATGAAAACGTATTAAAAGCGTTGGCTAAAGCTAATGATGACTATTTAAACAAATTCGGATATATTTTTATTGTGAGTGCCAGTGGTAAATCAGCCAAAGAAATGCTAAGTATTATCAATGCAAGATTAGATAATACCAAAGAAGATGAGTTGCATGTAGCAATGGGTGAACAGCATAAAATAACAGTCATCAGGTTGGCAAAACTAATAGATGATGTAAAGAGTAACGCAGATTTACGAAGCCATATCACAACACATGTATTAGATACAACCACCGGAATTCCGGGCAAGGGTATGCAAATAAACTTAAATGGATTAACAGATAATATTTGGAAACCAATTACTGTAGGAGTAACTAATAATGATGGCAGAATTGCCGACCTATTACCTCCGGGTAAAAATCTTGAAGCCGGTACCTATCAACTTGTATTTAATACTGCTAATTATTATAAAGAGCAACAACAGGATGGATTTTACCCTGAAGTAAGTATCCAATTTATAGTGACAGATCATGACCATTACCATGTACCTTTATTATTGAACCCGTATGGGTATACGACTTATAGGGGAAGCTAAACAAGTTATGGTAGTCTAAAAAAAAATATCATTACGAGGATGAAGAACAGTCTTTACTGAACAATGTCCCCCTGAGCGCAGTCGAAGGGTTCTTTAGTATGTTAATTTTTCAATTAGCAGATTGTCACATCCTACGCCCTCGCGATGACGTTTAAAATTAAAAAATGAAATTAACAATATCAGAAAATAATAAAACATCCATTTTTGGTGAACTAAAAACAGCAAACCAAACTTTTAATAACATCTATAAGGGTGATAGAGAAGATAGACAACCTATACATACAGTTTATGGTGGTGCGAATTTGTTCAAATCTAATACAGCCGAAGCTTTGGGGAATGTTGCTCTAAAATCGTTATTAGCTTATGCTCCGAATTGCATTGAGTTTGGCAAAGCATTTCAGTTACAAGGTTTTGAATCTTTGTCAGATGATAAAAAGATTCAGGAACTGTTAATCCATGAACTAGAAAAATTATCACCAAATGAGTTAAAAAAACATCCTGCCGGATTTTCTTATACTATCTATAACAAAGTAATCGCGAAATTACAAAGAGAGGCTGTTGAAGATTTTAGAATTGATTTTGAAGATGGATTCGGTAATCGTTCTGATAAAGAAGAAGATGAAACTGCCGAAAATGCAGCTAAAGAAGTAGCCAGAGGAATGCAAGAAAACTCTTTATCTCCTTTTATAGGTATCAGAATTAAACCTTTTACCGAAGAATTAAAAGAACGTGGTTTACGCACACTCGACATCTTTTTGACTACTTTATTAACCGAAACCCAAGGCAAACTACCCAATAATTTTGTGGTAATGCTTCCCAAAATAACAATCACTGAACAAATTACTGCCTTGATTTCCTTTTTTAAAATTATTGAAGAAACATTTAAACTGCCTCAAAATAGCTTAAAAATGGAGATCATGGTTGAAACAACACAAGCTATTATTGATGAAAATGGTGTAAACCCATTACGAAAATTTATACTGGCAAGTAAAGGACGTTGTATCGCTACACACTTTGGCACCTATGATTATACAGCTTCAAATAATATCACGGCAAAGTACCAAGAAATGGATCATGATGTGTGTGATTTTGCACATTATATGACCAAGGTTTCTTTAGCACATACAGGTGTTTGGCTTTCTGACGGTGCAACGAACACCATGCCTATTGGTCCACATAGAGGTGAACTAACACCTGAACAAGAAGAAGAAAATAAAGAAGTAGTACATAGAGCATGGTTAAAAGGATACAATCACATTCGCCACTCACTATATAAAGGTTTATATCAAGGTTGGGATCTGAATCCGGCACAATTACCAATGCGCTATACAGCAGTTTATGCTTTCTTTTTAGAGAGTTATGACGATGCTGTACTCAGATTAAAAACTTTTGTTGAAAAAGCTGCCAGAGCAACGTTGATTGGTGATGTTTTTGATGATGCCGCAACCGGACAAGGCTTGTTAAATTATTTTTTAAAAGCCTTAAATAGTGGAGCCATTACAGAAGAAGAAGTATTAGTAACCGGATTGACCATAGACGAAATTAGAACGCGGTCATTTGCTGAGATTTTAAAGGGTAGAAGATCTAATATTTAACAAATTCCAAAAAACAAATGACAAATTCCAAATAAATATATATTTTTAAAGCATCATTCTCTTAATGGAACGATGATGACGCTGATTTTTTATGATAAAGTAGAAAAAATCAGCGAAAATCTGCTTAATCTGCGTCATCTGCGTTCTATTTTTAACCCAAATATTTAAAATGAAACTCTGGAAATTTATTCATACCAAACTAAGTCAAGATAAAATCGTTTATCTGATGACTGTTATTCAACATAAAGGCAGTTCACCCGGTAGACAGGGTTTTAAAATGGTAGTTGCTGATGATAATGAATTCTATAGTTCTATTGGTGGTGGTGTAATGGAATTCAATTTAGTAGAGTTATGTAAAGAATTATTACAAAATGAAAATCCAAAACCCTTTATCAAACATCAAATTCATAAAGGAACTATTGTTGATAGTTCAGGTATGATCTGTTCGGGTGAACAGACTGTTATTTTTTATCCGTTAAACAAATCACATCTCACAATAATTGGAGGAATTTTAGAGGCATATAATAATAACAAAAGTGGTGTTTTGTCAATTAACCCAACTAATTTCACCTTTTCTATTGACAGTGAATCAAATTCTAAATATAATTATACTCATACCGATGAAACTAACTGGTCTTACAGCGAATTTCTTAACAAAAAAGACATTGTATATATTGTGGGTGGTGGTCATGTAGGTTTGGCGACTTCAAAATTATTAAAACAGTTAGGCTTTTATGTTGTAGTATTTGATAATAGAACACAGCTCAATACTTTTGAAGAAAATACTTTTGCCGATGAAAAATATCTCATAGATTATAAAGAGGTCTCAGTTCATATTCCTGAAAGCAATTCATCTTATGTAGCCATAATGACCAATAAATATACCGATGATAAACTGGCATTAAGCAAGCTCATCAA
Organism: uncultured Flavobacteriaceae bacterium; assembly: GCA_964463085.1. Taxonomy (GTDB): domain Bacteria; phylum Bacteroidota; class Bacteroidia; order Flavobacteriales; family Flavobacteriaceae; genus Aureibaculum. The sequence continues at coordinate 3,629 of CAYXAZ010000106.1, forward strand.
TAAAAAATATAGGTTTATTGGGGTTTTGGGTAGCAAAGCTAAACTTGAACTTATGTTTGAAACACTACAAAAAGAAGGGTTTACTCAAAAAGAACTCAACAAGATTCATGCACCCATTGGTTTACATATTTTCAGTCAAACCCCCGAAGAAATTGCAGTAAGTGTTGGGGCTCAGGTTATTGAGATTAAGAATAAAAAGTAGATTCTATTAATCAAAAAATACAACATATTAACTCTAATAAAGAGTTTTAACAAACCTAAAAAAATGCACTTTTTAGATTTTGAAAATTTATCTGTCAAATAAAAATACTTGAAATCGCTACTTTTTGACCAGTTTTAGGTCTCTTGTGCAACGATTACTTTTGTTGTGCTTAGTGTTTTATTAACTGTTGATAATATTACATTATATCCTGAGTTTAACCTAGGATTTAATTTTCAAGTGATATTTTTTTAACAAACCTACAAATACAGTATCCTTTATATTAGTCCAATATGGGTATTTTCGTTTTATATCAACCTCAATATCTTGATTTACAACATATCCAACTAAATTTACATAATTTTCTTTGTTTGTAGTATCCTTATAGTTAGCATAAGTCTTATATTCTAAATCTGCTATTATTAGCTTATCTGTTCTTTTTAATTTTTTGATATATTTTGAATGCAACTGTGGCATTTCATTTGGGCGAACATTCCATCTAAAATCAACAATTACAAGTTCGTTATTTGATATTTCAAAAACCCATGTGACACCTCCAACTCCTGCTAGTTTCGGTTCAAGAATTAATGTGTCATCAATAATAGTTGACCTGTTTCCAATCAGATAGCCTTTTTGAATGATAATTTTATTACAAAACCTAAGGTTTGTATCTACCTCTGTTATTTCAGCTATTTCTTCATTGGTTATCAGGTTTAAATGAGTAAATAGTGTATTTTTATTTTCTAGAATTTTTATTCTTTCTTTGTCTAATATTAATGAAATTATATAATTCTTCCCTACCTCCAACGAAATATCGGTACCGTTATCTTTATTATAATTAGGATTTATTTCTATATTTTTAACTTGAATGTTTCCTAAAACATTTTCCTTTACTTTAAACCCTGTTATATACCTCCATCTTCTTGTACCATTAGGCAAGTATTGACACGGATCTCTACCTGTATAATACTCACCAATATATTTTATATTTACCTTTTCTTTTAGTTCTTTTGAACTGAAATTACCTGTTTGTTGTCCCATAATACTTTGTGTAAATAGTGTTATTAAGATGAGAAAGATTGATTTCATTTTTTTGCGTTCTGATATGCTGTTCATCATATTTTAATTCAATAAAGTTGAGCAATTCTGATCTGTGATTTTATCCTTCTCACATTAAGCACACCGTTTGGTATAAAGTTAGTGCTGATTAAAAATACAATAAATTTCGGGATACATTGTTAGTTGCTGTTTTTTATATTATGAAATCAATTAAAAGTCCTATCAATAATACTCCAATTGTAAATGTTATTAAACCCAAAAAATATGAAAAGAAGGCTTTTAGATAGTTTGCGTATTTCTTCTTATCAAAGAATTGTCCAATTGCCCAAGAAATATATAAGATTCCAATTAAGAAGCCTTTGTCTATTATTTTTAAATTAATTAAACTATCCGCAATTCCAAAAAACGCGAATAGTAGCATCCCAATTCCCATCACAAAACATAAAAGAATAAGTATTTCAAAAAAGTTGTAGCCATATTTCTTAAAGAAGATTTTAATCCATAATGCAATAAAAACTGCCATTAAAAAATTTGCATAGCCATAGTTTTTAGAAATCCACTCAAAAATTGACATAGCAGCTGAATCTTTCCCGGATGAATAATTTACATATCCATCTTCAAAATGAAATAATTGTTGAAAAATAGTGTAAATCAATGAGCACACTATGATAAAAACGATTGGTTTTACAAGTCGATTTCTGTCATCAAGAATAAATTCTCTAACAGTTTTTCCAGGTCTAATTAATAATTCTTTTATTGTATAGAAGATTCCTTTGTCAAAGTTTAAAATACTTCCAATTTCATCTATTATATATTGTTTATCAATTCTTTTTAATTCTTTGGGATATCCACAGTTAGAGCAATAATTCTCGTTAAGTTCTTTTTCACACTTTTTACAATATTCTAATTTCCTTTGTTCTTTCATTCAGTCAAATATCGTGATTTTAATTGCACCTGACGTTGCCTATATGATTAGTGGTGGTTTATAAATTACTGAACTTTGAGTTATACACCAAAACTTCATTTAAAGTACTTAACTTTGGGTTAAGCACTAAAATCCTTATTGTTTTGCATTTTGTTGTGCATAGTAATTTTTTTAATACCATTCTTTTTGGTCAGGAATTAATCTGTGTTCTATCCATTCTTTTATACTATTGTATTTGTAAGTTCCAGGAAATATTCCATTCTCTTTCTTTCCGCTCCAAGTAAGATGAACTACATAAAATTTATTATTATCAAGATGTTTAAAAAGGCAATCATCACTTGGTAAATAATATCCAAAAATGTTTATTTTATCCAATTCGTTGGTTAAAATATGATTTTGACTAACTTCTTTTTTTAATTCATTGATTAGAATGTCATTTCCTTTTTTGTTAGTTTTAAAGTGCCAAGGTTTAAAATTAAGGTATTGAATAGGAATATCTGACGTAAGCCAAACATTTTGCTCGGTTTTATAGAATTTCCAACCATCTTTGAGAAGTTCTTTAGTGTCTATTTCAATTATAAAAGATTTTCCGTGTCTTTTACCAATTTCAGTTGCGATTTCAATATTGTCGGATAGATGGACATATTGTCTTTGTCCTGATTTTAGTCCGTTTTCAATTATTCCTCTCAGATTTTTTGAAGCAGTTCCGTGATACAAAACTTCGTTAGGCAATTCAGGTTTTAATTCTTGACAAATGTTAATTGAGTGTCCGTGAGTTGCTTTAATTTTTCGATTTTTTAAGTCAAGTTTCCATCTTACTTTATCAAAACTATTATTTAGTTCAATTAATTCATTTGTTGAAAAATCAATCGATTTTTCTTTTAACGCTTTTAGTATATCTTCAATATTAGTCCAACCAAATTTATCTATTTCAAGATTCGCATCTTCTGGTTTATGTCTTAACCAAAAGCTGATTAGTTTACTTGTTTTTTCTTGGTTGTTCGCCATTTTCATTATTATGCACAACAATTGTATAAACGTATTACGTTTATATCCATTATAGCTGCAAGTTATTAATATTTTATAAAATTTAATAATAACCTGAGTGATAATGCTGATAGTTTATGGTATGATAAATAGCATATAAAATACAAAACCGTTTTTAACCGTTAAAAACGGATAATAAAAAGCAATGTCATTGATGTAAAGTTAAGATTGTATGTTAAAAAATGGTTTAATTATTTTAAGACAGTTAACTTATCATCTTAAAGTTTCAGGAAACACTCTTCTCAGACAATCTTTTTCTATTATGCCTGCAAATTGATATACTGCCTAATAATGTAATTCTTTTTTAAATAAACAGATTGCTTCGCTCCATTTTATTCCACTAGCAATAAGCCTGCCCGCCTTTGGAGAGGTTTATAATTTATCTTCTGGAATAATTAGGTGATTCTTTGGTAATCATTACATCATGAGGGTGACTCTCATTGATACCGGATGTTGTTATTTTCACAAACCTTCCTGATTCTTTTAAAGTAGGAATATCTTTTGTACCACAATAACCCATTCCTGCTCTTAACCCGCCTACAAATTGATGGATGCTTTCAAACAGTTCTCCTTTATAAGGGACACGTCCGACAATACCTTCAGGGACTAATTTTTTAATATCATCTTCTACATCTTGAAAATAACGATCTTTACTACCTTGTTTCATGGCTTCGATAGAGCCCATACCACGGTATGATTTAAATTTACGCCCTTCGTAAATAATAGTTTCTCCGGGTGATTCTTTTGTTCCGGCAAGCAATGAGCCTAACATCACAGTATCTGCTCCGGCTGCTATTGCCTTAGGAATATCACCGGTATAACGGATACCGCCATCAGCAATTACGGGTACACCGCTGTCTTTAATAGCAGCTGCTACTTCTAGCACTGCAGAAAATTGAGGAAAACCTACTCCTGCCACAACCCTGGTAGTACAAATTGAGCCCGGACCAATACCTACTTTTACCGCATCTGCGCCAGCTGCTACTAAGAACTTTGCTCCTTCAGCCGTCGCAATATTACCTACTATAACATCTAAGTCAGGGAATTTATTTTTTATACTTTTTAATACAGAAACTACACCTTTGGTATGCCCATGTGCAGTATCAATAATGACTGCATCTATCCCTGCTTTTTCTAATGCTTCTGCCCTCTCAACAGCATCTGGTGTAACTCCTATAGCAGCCGAAACACGAAGTCGCCCATATTTATCCTTATTGGCATTGGGTTTTTGCGTTAATTTTGCAATATCTCTAAAGGTGATCAATCCAACCAATTTATAGTCAGCATCAACTACAGGCAATTTCTCAATTTTATGTCCTTGTAAAATCCCTTCTGCATCAGCAAGTGAGGTACCTTCACTTGCAGTTATCAGATTTTCACTGGTCATCACTTCTGCAATTGATCTCTCCATTTTCTTTTCAAAACGTAGATCTCTGTTGGTAACGATTCCTAATAATTTACCATTATCATCAACTATAGGAATACCTCCAATACCATATTCTCGCATACAATTCTGAGCATCACCAACATTAGCCGTAATTGGCAGTGTAACCGGATCTATGATCATTCCTGATTCTGCTCTTTTTACCTTACGGACTTCTTTAGCTTGTTGCTCAATTGTCATATTTTTATGAAGTACCCCAATACCTCCTTCTTGCGCCATTGCAATTGCCATTGCAGACTCCGTTACTGTGTCCATAGCAGCTGATACAATGGGTACATTCAATATAATGTTTTTAGTAAACTTTGTTTGGATATTAACTTCGCGTGGTAAAACTTCAGAAAATGCCGGGATTAAGAGTACGTCATCGTATGTTAGACCTTCTCCTACAATTTTGGAATTGTGTGCTTTCATGTGCAACTAATTTAAAAAATGGTAACAAAATATTTATTTTGTTTCTTTATAATTGTCATTCCCGTGAAGACGGGAATCCAAATTAATTGCATGCGAATTTACGATTAATAATTGAATTGTAAAACTTAAAATGTTGTTAATCCTTTTAATTTATTTTGAGACCTCTTCAATTATTACAGCGTCAAGACTAGTGTTAAGTTAAGCATACTTTAGCCGTACTCCCGAAATTTCGGGATTCTTTTTGCCCCATACTTCTTTAAAAAGTAATTGCGTAACTATGGCTAGGCGCATATTTTTTGCATCGCCTGAGACAAAAATACCT
>CAYXAZ010000107.1:0-9000 GCA_964463085.1 uncultured Flavobacteriaceae bacterium
CTGCTTCTTTTTGTCTTAGGTAACTAAATACAATTCTTCTATTGTGAGTTGTATCGCTTTTAGATTTAGTAATTAATGGCTCAACAAATTGTCTTACTGCCTTCGCTTTAGCTACAGTTGTATTAATACGTTTATGCTCTATTAATGAACAAGCCATATTAGCTAACATTGACTTTCTATGCGCTGTTTTTCTACCTAAATGATTAAATTTCTTTCCGTGTCTCATCTTTTCTCAGATATTAGACATTAGACATTAGACATTAGACATATTTGTCTTTTATCTTTTGTCTTTTATCTTGTTTCTTATTATTCTTTATCTAATTTGTATTTACTCAAATCCATTCCAAAAGTTAGACCTTTAACATTTACTAACTCGTCTAACTCTGTTAATGATTTCTTACCAAAGTTTCTGAATTTCATTAAGTCATTCTTATTGAACGATACTAAATCACCTAAGGTATCAACTTCAGCTGCTTTTAAACAATTTAAAGCTCTCACTGAAAGGTCCATATCAATCAATCTAGTTTTAAGTAATTGCCTCATATGAAGTGATTCTTCATCATAAGTATCTGTTTGTGCTATTTCATCTGCTTCAAGTGTAATTCTCTCATCTGAGAATAACATAAAGTGATGAATTAATATTTTCGCAGCTTCTGTTAATGCATCTTTAGGGTTGATTGAACCATCTGTTACGATATCAAAAATTAATTTTTCATAATCAGTTTTTTGTTCAACACGAAAATTTTCAACTGCATACTTCACATTCTTAATAGGTGTGTAAATAGCATCAGTAAAAATAGTCCCTAAAGGGGCATTTGCTTTTTTATTCTCTTCAGACAACACAAAACCTCTACCTTTTTCTATAGTAAATTCAAGATCAAGTTTTACAGATTTTTCCATATTACAGATTACTAAATCTGGATTTAATACTTGAAAACCTGAGATGAAATTTTGAAAATCACCAGCAGTCATTTGTTCTTGACCTGTAATAGAAACAGATACTGTTTCGTTATCAGTCTCTTCTATTTGTTGCTTAAAACGTACTTGTTTAAGGTTTAAAATAATTTCAGTTACATCTTCAACGATTCCTTTTATTGTAGAAAATTCATGTTCTACACCTTCAACTCTTAAAGATGTAATTGCATATCCTTCTAAAGAAGATAATAAAACTCTTCGTAATGCATTACCTACTGTTAAACCATAACCTGGTTCTAAAGGTCTGAATTCGAATCTACCTTCAAAATCAGTAGAATCAATCATTATAACTTTATCGGGTTTTTGAAAATTTAAAATTGCCATAAGTTTTGCTATTATCTTTAATTATTTAGAGTATAATTCTACAATAAATTGTTCGTTAATATTTTCTGGAATTTGAATTCTTTCCGGTACTGTAACAAATGTACCTTGCATAGTATCACCATTCCAATTTAACCACTCATAAACTGCACTATTATTTGCTAAAGAACTTTCAATAGCAGTAAGTGATTTTGATTTTTCTCTAACTCCAACAACATCACCCGGTTTTAAATCATATGATGGAATATTCACTAAATTACCATTTACAGTAATATGACGGTGAGATACTAATTGACGAGCACCACTACGAGAAGGAGAAATACCTAAACGATATACTACATTATCTAATCTAGATTCACAAAATTGTAATAAGATTTCACCTGTAATACCTTTACTTCTTGAAGCTCTTTTAAATAAGTTTCTAAATTGACGCTCCAAAATACCGTAAGTATATTTTGCTTTTTGCTTTTCCATTAACTGGATAGCATATTCAGACTTTTTACCACGACGTCTGTTATTACCGTGTTGTCCCGGAGGAAAATTTCTTTTTTCGAAAGATTTATCATCTCCGAAGATTGCTTCGCCAAATTTACGAGCAATTTTAGTTTTTGGTCCTGTATATCTTGCCATTTCTTTGTTATTTAAGTAGGGATTATGAATTAAGGCTTATCCTTCGATAATCTAATTTCCTACTTGATTAAAATATAATGCTGAACTCATTTCAACATCTGTTTATATTATTTATTATATTTTCTTTTTAAAAAGCTGAAACTCCCGACGCTTCGGGACAGCTTGTAAATTGACTTCGTCAATTTACACTCTTCTTCTCTTAGGAGGTCGACATCCGTTATGTGGTAATGGAGTAACATCAATAATTTCTGTTACTTCTATACCTGCATTATGGATAGTTCTAATAGCAGATTCTCTACCATTACCCGGTCCTTTTACATACACTTTTACTTTTCTAAGTCCTGCTTCGTATGCTACTTTTGCACAATCTTCAGCAGCTGTTTGAGCAGCATAAGGTGTGTTCTTTTTAGAACCTCTAAAACCTTGTTTACCTGCTGATGACCAAGAAATTACATCTCCTTTTTTATTTGTTAAAGAGATAATTATGTTATTAAATGAAGCTTTAATGTGTGCTTCACCGATAGCATCAATAACAACTTTACGTTTTTTTGTACTTGTTTTTGCCATTATAATTTACGATTTATGATTTATGATTTACGATTTATTGGTTTCAATTCAAAAATCGCAATTCGTAAATCGTATCAGTTTTATTTAGTTGCTTTCTTTTTGTTAGCAACCGTTTTTCTTTTACCTTTTCTCGTTCTAGAGTTATTTTTAGTTCTTTGACCTCTTAAGGGAAGTCCAACTCTATGACGGATACCTCTATAACAGCCAATATCCATTAAACGTTTGATGTTTAATTGAGTTTCTGAACGAAGTTCTCCTTCAATTGTAAATGCACCTGCCTGCTCTCTAATTCTTCCAATTTCATCATCAGTCCAATCTTGAACTTTAGTGCTTTCATCTACTTTTGCATTTGCTAAAATTTCTTTAGCTCTGCATCTACCAATACCATAGATATAAGTTAATGAAATAACTCCTCTTTTGTTTTTTGGTATGTCAATTCCTGCTATTCTTGCCATATTAATTTAGTCTTTAGCGGTTAGTCTTTAGCGGTTAGTTATTAGCTAGTGGAATTATTCTTGAATTTTTACCATTTTCTAACGTCTAACGTCTAATTACTAACATCTATCTTACCCTTGTCTTTGTTTAAATCTAGGATTCTTTTTGTTAATTACATATAACCTGCCTTTTCTGCGAACAATCTTGCAGTCGGCACTTCTTTTCTTTATTGATGCTCTTACTTTCATCTATTTCTTTTTTTTTGATTTACACTTCGACTCCGCTCAGTGTGACATCAATTTTTAGTATCTATAAGTTATACGAGCCTTTGTTAAATCATAAGGACTCATTTCTAATTTAACTTTATCTCCCGGTAATAATTTAATATAATGCATACGCATTTTACCGGAAATGTGTGCTGTAACTATATGCCCGTTTTCTAATTCAACACGAAACATTGCATTTGATAATGCTTCATTAATAGTTCCGTCTTGTTCTATTGCTTTTTGTTTTGCCATTATGCTACAGATTTTCTTTTAGTTCCAGATTTCATTAGACCGTCATAGTGATGATTTAATAAATGTGAATTTATTTGTTGAATAGTATCAATAGCAACACCAACCATAATCAATAATGACGTTCCTCCATAAAATATAGCCCAACCTGGTTGTACTCCTGCTTTCACAATAAGGGCTGGTAAAATCGCTAATAAAGCCAAGAAAATTGATCCTGGTAATGTTATTCTTGATAATACTGTATCTAAATGGTCAGCCGTTTCTTTTCCAGGTCTAATTCCCGGTAAGAAACCACCGCTTCGTTTTAGATCATCTGCCATTTTATTAGTGGGTATTGTAATAGCTGTATAGAAATAACTAAATATAATTATTAGTACCGCAAATAAAATATTATACCATAGACCAAACATATCTGCAAATGCAATACCAATAGATTTAATTGTTTCATTTTCAGAACTACTTAAAAGTTGTGGAACAAACATTAATGCTTGTGCAAATATAATTGGCATTACACCAGATGAATTCAACTTTAAAGGAATGTATTGTCTTGCTCCAGCAACATCTTTAATATTACCGGCTACTGTTCTCCTAGCATATTGAACGGCAATTTTTCTAACTGCAGTTACCAAAAATACACTTGCTAAGATAACAACCAACCAAATAATAACTTCAATAAACACCATTAAAAATCCACCATTAGACTGAGTAACTCTAGAAGTAACTTCTTGCATAAATGTTGATGGTAATGTTGCTATAATACCTATCATAATTAATAATGAGATACCATTACCAATACCTTTATCAGTAATTCTTTCACCTAACCACATTGCAAAAATAGTTCCTGTAGTTAATAATAGCATTGATGAAAACCAAAACATTGGTCCAGTACCTAATAAAAATGCACTTTGTGGTATCCCTAAAGCAGGTAAGCCGGCTATATAAGCTGGTGCTTGCAATAACAAGATGCCTATAGTTAACCAACGTGTTATTTGATTTATTTTTTTACGACCACTTTCACCTTCTTTTTGTAATTTCTGTAAATACGGAACTGCAATTCCCATTAACTGAACCACAATAGAAGCTGAGATATAAGGCATAATACCTAATGCCATTACTGATGCTTGAGCAAAAGCTCCACCTGTAAAAGCATTTAATAGACCCAACAAATTATTATCTTTGGTGGTATTTTGAAGACCTGCTAATTGTGAAGGATCGATACCCGGCAAAGTAACTTGCGCAGCTAAACGATACACCACCATCAAACCTAGCGTAATCAAGATCTTATTTCTAAGCTCTTCGATTTTCCAAATATCTTGTATGGTACTAATAAACTTTTTCATTTATACTTAATAGTCTTTTATAACGTTACTGCTTCGCCACCTGCTTTTTCAATAGCTTCTTTAGCTGTTGCAGTAAACTTGTGTACAGTAATATTTAATTTAGCTTTCAGTTCTCCTCTACCTAAAATTTTCACTAAATCGTTTTTACGAGCTAATCTATTTTCTACAAGAACATCCATAGTAATGGTATCTTTAATTCTACCATTATCTACCATTGCTTGTAGTACATCTAGATTAATGCCTTGGTATTCTTTACGGTTTATATTCTTAAATCCGAATTTAGGCACACGTCTTTGAATAGGCATTTGACCTCCTTCAAAACCAATCTTTTTAGAATATCCTGAACGAGATTTTGCTCCTTTGTGTCCTCTTGTAGCAGTACCACCTTTTCCAGATCCTTGACCTCTACCAATTCTTTTACCGCTATTTTTAACTGAACCTTTTGCAGGTTGTAAGTTATTTAATTCCATAAACTATCTTATTTAACTTCTTCTACAGAAATTAAGTGTTGAACTTTATTAACCATTCCAAGTATTGTTGGCGATGCGTCATGCTCAACTACTTGATTTAATTTACGTAATCCTAATGCCTCTAAAGTTCTTTTTTGATCTTGAGGGCGTCTAATTTTGCTACGTATTTGTTTTACTCTTATTTTTTTCATCGTGACCCTTTATTAACCGTTAAAAACTTTATTTAAAGAAACACCTCTTTGTTGCGCTACAGTATTTGCATCACGCAATTGTAATAAAGCATCAAAAGTAGCTTTAACAACATTGTGAGGATTTGAAGAACCCTGAGATTTTGATAATACATCATGTACTCCAACAGATTCTAATACAGCACGAACAGCTCCACCGGCAATTACACCTGTACCATGAGATGCAGGTTTTAAGAATACTTTTGCTCCTCCAAATTTACCTTTTTGTTCGTGTGGTATCGTTTGTTTGATTATTGGTATTCTCACTAAGTTTTTCTTAGCATCTTCTATTGCTTTAGCAATTGCAGAAGCAACATCTTTAGATTTACCAAGACCATGACCTACTACACCATTTTCATTACCTACTACAACAATAGCCGAAAAACCAAAAGTTCTACCACCTTTTGTTACTTTAGTAACTCTTTGTACTCCAACCAAATGATCTTTTAGATCTAAACCGCTTGGTTTTACTGTTTCAACGTTTCCGTATTTTTGACTCATAATCTCTTATTAAAATTTTAATCCTGCTTCTCTTGCTCCATCAGCTAATGCTTTAACTCTACCATGGTATAAAAATCCATTTCTATCAAAAGCAGCATTTTCAATACCTGCTTTTGATGCCTTTTCAGCTAATGCTTTTCCAACAAGGGCAGCAATTTCTATTTTTGTTCCTTTACTAGAAGTAATTCCTTTTTCTCTTGATGAAGCAGCAACTAAAGTAGTACCTGCAACATCATCAATTAATTGAGCATTAATTTCTTTATTACTTCTAAATACAGAAAGTCTTGGCTTAGTAGCATTTCCAGAAACAATCTTTCTGATTCTATGCTTGATTCTATGTCTTCTTTTTAACTTTGATAATGCCATTTTATTTACGATTTTTGATGTATGATTTACGATTTTTGATTTCAGATTCGTAATTCTAAAATCTAATTTCGTAAATTATTTTATGCAGATTTACCTGCTTTTCTTCTTAATTGCTCTCCAACAAACTTAACTCCTTTACCTTTATATGGTTCCGGTCTTCTAAATGAACGAATTTTCGCTGCAACTTGCCCTACTAATTGTTTATCAAATGAAGTTAATTTAATTATCGGATTCTTTCCTTTTTCAGAGATTGTTTCAATTTTTACTTCTGGAGCTATATTTAACACTATATTATGTGAAAAACCTAACGCCAAATCTAACTTTTGACCTTGGCTATTAGCTCTATATCCTACACCAACTAATTCTAGTTCTTTTGTAAAACCTTTAGAAACACCTTCAACCATATTATTGACCAAAGCTCTGTATAAACCATGCTTTGCTATATGATCTTTACTTTCAGTATGACGCTCTAAAACTACTTGACCTTCCTCTGTTTTTACATTAATATCTTTTATCTCTTGAGATAATTCTCCCATTTTTCCTTTTACAGTAACAACACCATCTTTAAAATCGACTGTTACACCTTCCGGAATTGTAATTGGGTTTTTTCCTATTCTTGACATCTTCTAAACTTTTTAGTATACGTTACAAATTACTTCGCCACCAACATTCTCTTGAAGTGCTTTTTTGTTAGTCATTACACCTTTTGATGTAGAAACTATCGCAATTCCAAGTCCGTTTAAAACTCTTGGCATATCTGAAGCATTAGTATATTTACGTAAACCTGGTTTACTTACTCTTTGAATATTTCTAATTAGTGGTTGCTTTGTTATTTTATCATATTTCAAAGCAATCTTAATTTTATCTTGAACTTTATCTTCTACAAACTTATAACTTAAGATATAACCTTGATCAAATAAAATCTTAGTAATTTCTTTTTTTAAGTTAGAAGCTGGTATTTCAACTACTCTATGTCCTGCACTTGCAGCATTTCTTATTCTTGTCAAATAATCCGCTATAGGATCTGTATACATATATATTAATTTTACGGTTTTGGTTTTTAATCCTGAGTACTCGGGATTAAACCTGAAACCAATTTATAATTTTTACCAACTGGCTTTTTTTACTCCCGGAATCAGTCCTTTATTTGCCATTTCACGAAATGTAACACGTGAAATACCAAACTGACGCATATACCCTTTAGGCCTTCCTGTTATTTTACAACGATTATGCATACGAATAGGTGATGCATTTTTAGGTAACTTTTGTAATGCTTCATAATCTCCGGCTTCTTTTAAAGCTTTCCTTTTTTTAGCATATTTAGCTACTATTTTTGCTCTTTTAACCTCACGGGCTTTCATTGATTCTTTTGCCATCTCTAATTCTTTTTAAATGGTAAACCTAATTCGTGTAATAATGATTTTGCCTCTTTATCTGTATTTGCAGAAGTTACAAAAGAGATATCCATACCTCCTATTTTGTTCACTTTATCAATATTGATCTCAGGAAAAATAATTTGTTCAGTAACGCCTAAGTTGTAATTTCCTCTACCATCAAAACCTGTTGCTTTGATGCCTCTGAAATCTCTAACTCTTGGTAATGATGCTGTAACCAATCTATCTAAAAATTCGTACATTCTATCACCGTGTAAAGTAACTTTAACACCTATTGGCATTCCTTTACGTAATTTAAATGCAGCGACATCTTTTTTAGATAAAGTAGCAACTGCTTTTTGACCAGAAATTTTAGTGAGCTCTTCAACAGCATATTCTATTAATTTCTTATCAGCAACTGCAGCTCCAACACCTTTACTAATTACAATTTTTTGTAATTTAGGAACTTGCATTATATTTTTATAACCGAACTCTTCGGTTAAAGCAGCTTTAATTCTGCCAGTATAATCTTCTTTAAGTCTTGGTACGTATCCCATAACTAAATAATTTCTTTAGATTTTTTAGAGTATCTAACTTTTTTATCTCCATCCATTCTATAACCAACTTTCGTAGGTTCACCTTTTTCTAATATCATTAAATTAGAAATATGTATTGGAGCTTCAAATTTTGAAATACCTCCTTGTGGATTTTGAGCGCTAGGTTTGGTGTGTTTAGACACCATGTTTACACCTTCTACAATTGCCTTATTCTTATCTTTAAGAATTTTAACAATTTTTCCTTCTTGACCTTTATCGTCACCAGCCATTACTTTAACTGTATCTCCTGTTTTGATCTTTAACTTTGACATAATTTGTAAACTTATTAAAGCACTTCAGGTGCTAATGATACAATTTTCATGAATTGTTTTTCACGAAGTTCTCTAGCTACAGGACCAAAAACACGTGTTCCTTTCATTTCTCCAGAAGTAGCATCTAATAAAACACATGCATTATCATCAAACCTAATATAAGATCCATCTTTACGACGTACTTCTTTTTTAGTGCGTATAACTACTGCTCTAGAAACTTGTCCTTTTTTTACGGTTCCGTTAGGCGTAGCAGCTTTTACTGAAACTACAATTTTATCTCCTACAGAAGCATAACGTCTTTTTGTTCCGCCAAGCACACGAATAACCAGTACTTCTTTTGCCCCAGTGTTATCGGCTACTTTTAATCTTGATTCTTGTTGTAACATAATTATTTAGCTCTTTCTAAGATTTC
>CAYXAZ010000108.1:0-8754 GCA_964463085.1 uncultured Flavobacteriaceae bacterium
CGCAGTTCCGGGTGAGGTAAAATACAAAATTTCGGTTTTTGGTCCTAAGACCAAAATGATCCCGATAGCTATCGGGAGGCGAAATACCCCCTATGGCTCTGCCTCGGGGATAGTCGGTTTCAAGAAATTTTTTATTGAAAACAAGTGAGTGTAATCTTGTAAATTACTGAATAGTAGACATTAAATGATTTTAGTCTTCTGGGTACACGGCAAATTCCACTTAGGCACTGTTAAGGAATTTGTCATACACTCCTTAAATCAGCAAAAATAATACTAATTAAAGAAATTATAATTTTGTAAATTGTCATTCAATTGACAAATAATACAGTATCATGATAAAAAAAATATATCTATTCATAATTTTTAATATTTGTTTGGCTAACGATGCATTTTCTCAACCGTCTATTTCTTTAGAATCTTTCGGAACTGGCTTTAGTAGTCCTGTAAGTATTAAAAATGCAGGCGATGACAGGCTTTTTATTGTAGAACGAGGTGGTGTAATCAAAGTTTTAAATGCTGACGGAAGTGTAAATACTGTACCTTTTTTAGATATTGATAATCTAGTTTTATCCGGAGGTGAACGCGGACTTTTAGGATTGACATTTCATCCTGATTATACAAATAATGGTTATTTTTTCGTAAA
The DNA here is from genome assembly GCA_964463085.1 of uncultured Flavobacteriaceae bacterium. Lineage (GTDB taxonomy): Bacteria > Bacteroidota > Bacteroidia > Flavobacteriales > Flavobacteriaceae > Aureibaculum. The sequence goes on from CAYXAZ010000108.1 coordinate 644, forward strand.
CTATACAAATAATAGTGGACACACCATAATAGCGAGGTATTCAGTAAATTCTACTAATCCTGATGTAGCGAACTCTTCTTCAGAATTAATTATAATGACAATCTTTCAGCCTGCACCTAATCATAATGGTGGCGATTTAGCGTTTGGACAGGATGGTTATTTATACATTCCAACCGGAGATGGAGGTACTAGTGATACAGCGCAGAACCTAAATGTATTGTTAGGGAAATTGTTAAGAATAGATGTAGATAATGGCTCACCTTACGAAATTCCTACAGATAATCCCTTTCTAAATGATGGAGACCCCGAGACTTTACCGGAAATTTGGGGATATGGTTTGCGTAATCCTTGGCGATTTTCATTTGACAGGCAAACAGGTGATATTTGGATTGGTGATGTTGGTCAAGGGTCTTTTGAAGAAATAAATAGAGTTTCACTTAGTGCTGCAGGTTTAAATTACGGTTGGAGATGTTATGAAGGAAATCAAGTTTTCAACAATACTGGTTGTCCTGACTCCAGTACATTGACTTTTCCGGTAGCAGTATATTCCCTTTCCGGTAGTCCGTGTGCAATTTCAGGAGGTTATCGTTATAGAGGATCCGCATATCCAAATTTTACAGGTATTTACTTCTTTGCAGATTTCTGCAGCAATGAAATAGGTACTTTAGAAACTGATGGTACCAGTTGGAATATGAATTTTACGACTCCGTTTGGCGGAAATAGCTGGTCTTCTTTTGGCGAAGATGTAAATGGAGAATTATACATTGCCGGCTTATCATCAGGAATAATATATAAAATAACAGACGCTACCTTGGGTATAGAGCAATTAGATGATATTTCCTTTAAAATGTATCCTAATCCAACCAAAGATGAATTAAATTTTGATTTTCAACACAGCAATTCTCAAATAACAAAAATTAGCTTTTATGACATTCAAGGAAAGTTACTAAAAGATATAAAACAAATTTCTTCCAATAAATTAAAAATTACAACTAAAGAATTCGCAAAAGGATTATATCTTGTGGAAATTTTAGATGAAAATGGAAATAAAATCACAAACAAACTAATTATAAATTAACAGAATTTACTTATGGAATCAAATAAAAAAGAAATAAAGGATATTATTGACGAAAAACTTCTGGGAGAACGAAAGGTATTTTTATGGGGACAAGTTGATGATGATTCAGCCAAACATGTTGTAGAACGCTTGTTATACCTTGACTTAGAAAGTAATAAAGAAATACAATTGATCATTAACAGTCCGGGAGGTTATGTTACTTCAGGATTCGCTATTTACGATACAATGAAGTCACTAAAAAGTCCGGTTTCTACCATTTGTTCTGGTTTGGCAGCTTCTATGGGATCAATTTTGTTATCAGCAGGAGAGAAAGGCAAACGGTTTATTTACCCACATGCCAGAGTAATGATTCATCAACCTAGTGGTGGAGCACAAGGACAGGCATCCAATATTGAAATTCAGGCAAGGGAAATTATAAAAACAAGAGAGTTAGGAGCCAAAATTCTGTCTAATAACTGTGGTCAATCGGTTGATAAGGTTATGAAAGATTTTGACCGCGATTACTGGATGGATGCTACCGAATCTGTTGAATATGGGATTGTTGATTTAGTTATTGGAGAATAATTGATTTAAATATCAAGCAAACTATTGTAATTTATAAAGACCTCACAGATTGATCCCGAGGCTTCTGGGACTGTGAGGTCTAATTTTTTATTTTTTCAAAGCATTCATCGCCCAAGCAATGATAAAGAAACCTACTCCTGTTATTATCGGAGGTAACATTACCTTTGGCGCATAAAATCCGCCAATATAAATCATAGTTATCCCTAAAATAATTAATAAAATTGTAGCAATTGAAAGTGTTTTATTTCTACCCATAATATTATTTTTTAATTTGTTGGTACTGGAGGTGGACCTTTAGGTATAATGGCTTTATACACTTCTTTTCCTTTACGTTTATTATATTCTGCTTTTACTTTTGTTACTAATTTTGGATCTTCAAATAAGTCAAGCATAGTCATAGCCATTGCCTTAGATGCATAAAGCATCCCTTTATGACCGATTGACATACCACCGCAAGCTACAACCGCCCACGAATGCCAAGGCGTATCTTTGGGTGCTGTAGTAACTCTAAGGTTGATATTTGCAACATTCCAGCTCACATCACCTACGTCAGTTGAACCACCACCCGGATGTTCTTTTGTGGTTTCTAAAGGGTTTATTTTACTATCCATACCTATTTGCAGTTTATCGGTAACTTCTTGTATCTTTTTACCAAAAGCTATTTCCTCATCTGTATAATGAATAGGACCGAGTAGCTCTAAATTTTGTTGCATGATCTCTCCTCCTGTACGATTGACCAACACTTCGTAAATACCTGAAATCAATGAAACTTTGTAATCAACATTCGCCATGATAGCAGCGCCTTTAACCATTTCCATAGTACGTTCATAAACAGGCATCATTCCTGACCGTTTTGTATCTCTAACCCGCATCCACAATCGTGCATAATCGGGTACTACATTTACTACTTGCCCGCCATCTTCTATATGATAATGCATTCTAACCGTTGGTTTTACATGTTCACGATAATAGTTAATTCCAGTAGTATATATTTCAAGTGCGTCAGAAGCACTTCTACCATTCCAAGGATCAGCAGAAGCATGTGCTGCCTGTCCAAAAAACTCTACTTTAAAATCTACCAACGCCAATGAGCTTTGAACATCCGCTTCTGTTTTAGCTGATGGATGCCAACTGATATTTACATCAACATCATCCCATAAACCTTCACGAACCATCCATATTTTACCAAAATATTTTTCTTCAGAAGGCGTTCCTAAAAACTTTATGGTGCCTTTAATTTTTCCTTGTTCTATTAATTCTTTAATAGCAATAGCTGCACCTAGGCTTCCTGCACCAAAAAGATTATGACCACAACCATGTCCGGCAGCACTTTTTTCTAAAGCTTCTTTGGTTGGTTGTGCTTTTTGCGAAATACCGGGTAAAGCATCAAATTCACCTAAAACACTTATGACTGGTTTGCCTGAGCCATAAGTTGCAACAAAAGCTGTTGGCATACCTGCTACACCTCGTTCTACTTTAAATCCGTTCTTTTCGGCATAATCAGCTAATAAGTTTGAAGATTTCGTTTCTTCAAAAGCAGTTTCGGCATTTGCCCAGATTTCATCGCTAATACTAATCAAATCTGATTTATGTTTTTCAACGGAAGCAGTAATTTTTGCTTTATTCTTTGAAAGTTTTTTTTGTTGTGCACTTATTGATAAGCTTAATATAAAGCAGGTCAACAATAAAAAGTATTTTGTTTTCATTAGTTTGGTATTTGAATATGTCTCTAAAATTACGAATTTATATCAAAATTAGATTAATGCTTCTCTTAATATTGTTATCGGATGTTTAGCAATACGTTTAGTTCCATCATAAATTTGATGTCTACAACTTGTACCGGATGCACTGATTACAGTTTTAGCATCAAATTTTCTTATTTTAGAGAATAATGATTGTTCACCAATTTGCATACTGAGTTCATAATGTTCTTTTTCATACCCGAAAGAGCCTGCCATTCCGCAACATCCTGAATTGATTATAGTTACTTTATAATTCTCAGGTATAGAGAGCATGCTAAAAGTTGCTTCAGTAGCTGATAATGCTTTTTGATGACAGTGTCCGTGAATTTTGATAGCTCTTGAGGTCTTACTAAACTGACCTGATTTAATATTCCCTTTTAAAAACTCATTTTTGATAAACTCTTCAATGGTATAAGTATGTTTGGCTACCTGATGTGCAGCTTCTTTGTCATCCGCTAAGCGTAGATATTCATCTCTAAATGTCAATATGGCTGAAGGTTCAATACCAACCAACGGAGTATGTTCATTGATTAAGCTTTTAAAAATTGCAATATTTTGGTTTGCAATAACTTTTGCCTCATCTAAAAATCCTTTTGAAATATGGCTTCTACCACTTTCTTCATTATCTTCTAGTATAACACTATATCCCAAAGCGTCTAATAATTTGATTGTATCTATACCAATTTGGGTATCATAAAAATTGGTAAATTCATCACAGAAAAGATATAATTTTTTACTGCTGTGATGGTTATTCTTAAGATCAGATTGATTTTTAGTATACCAATTATGTAGTGTTTTTTTTGCTAATTTTGGCATTCTTCTTTTTAAAGGAATACCTAAAATAGATTTAGTTAATCTATTATTAATTAGTATATTAGTTATAATTGAAAACTTACTTCCTAATTTATTATATTTTACATTATTTGCAAATAATTTTGTTCTTAAGGATGGTGGATTATCTTTTTGATATTGATATAAAAATTCAGCTTTAAAACTAGCTACATCAACATTACTAGGGCATTCGCTAGCACAGGCTTTACAACTCAAACAAAGATCAAAAACTTCTTTTAACTCTTGTTGATTGAACTTATTACTTTTATCTGTCCCGATAGCTATCGGGATCGTTAAAAATTCACGTAATGCATTGGCTCTTGCTCTTGTTGTGTCTTTTTCATTTAAGGTAGCTCTATAACTAGGACACATACTGCCACCGGCATTAGACAACTTTCTGCAATCACCAGATCCGTTACATTTTTCTGTAGCTCTTAATATTCCTAAAGAATCAGAAAAGTCCAATAAAGTTTCTACTTCAGGTTCTTTTCTATCAACTTTATAGCGTAATGACTCATCCATTGGAAAAGCATCTATTATTTTTCCTTTGTTAAAAACTGAATGTGGATCAAAAGTAAGTTTGATACGTTTTAATAGATCATAATTTTTTTGCCCGATCATAAAAGGTAAAAATGAACTACGAACAATGCCATCACCATGTTCACCGCTAAATGAACCTTTATATTTTTTAACCAATTTAGCCGTTTCGGTAGTTATCGTTTTAAAAAGAGCAACATCATTTGAATTCTTTAGATTTAAAATAGGACGTAAATGTATTTCGCCAGCACCTGCATGTGCATAATAGACAGCATTTTGATCAAAACCATCCATCATGGAAGTAAATTCAGCAATATATGCCGGTAGATCTTGCAGATCAACCGCAGTATCTTCTATACAGGCTACAGCTTTGGGATCGCCTACAATATTACCTAATAAACCCAATCCTGCTTTTCGGAGTTCGATAGCTTTATTGACATCATCATCATATAGTTTAGGGTAGGCATAACCAAAATTATGTTTTTGTAGATCTTCAATGAGTTGATTTGCAGATTGTTCTACTTCTTGCTCAGTATCAGCTTTGACTTCAAGCAACAACAAAGCTTGAGGGTCTTTTTCAATAAAAAACCTATTTTTTATTTGTTCACGATTACTTTTGGTACAATCTAAAATGGTTTTATCTATGAGTTCACACATATATAAATTGTGTTTCATGGCAATTAATACTGCTTCTAAACTTTCTTGAATACTATTAAAATGAACTGCTACTACAATTTTTTGTTCAGGAGGTAGCTTATCAAGTTGTAATGTTATAGAAGTTGTAAATGCCAAAGTCCCTTCACTGCCACATAATAATTTTGCAATGTTGATATTTTCCTCGGTATCTGAAAAAGTAGAAGTATGCAGCAAAGCATCTATAGCATAACCTGTATTACGCCTGTGAATAGATGCTTTTGGGAACTCGTTTAAGATTTCTTTCTGAGTTTCTTTATCAGACAACTCACGATAAAGTGTTTTGTAAATTTTATTTTCTAAAGTAGTTCCAAGTTGTTTGGCTCTGAATTCATCCGTGTTCAATGAATTAAATACAGCTTCAGAACCATCAGATAAAATCGTTTCTAATTCAATTACTTTATCACGTGTAACACCATATTGAATAGAGGTTGTTCCAGAAGAATTATTACCTACCATACCACCAATCATACAACAATTGCTGGTAGAGGTATTCGGACCAAAAAACAGTCTAAAGGGTTTTAGAAAATGATTTAGTTCATCGTGTATCACACCCGGTTCAACAGTTACCGTTTTATTACGCTCATCAAAAGCTAAAATTTTAGTAAAATGCTTAGAAACATCAACCACAATTCCATCACCAACACATTGTCCTGCTAGTGAAGTACCTGCTGTTCTTGGTATTAAAGAGCTCTGATTTTGTGTAGCAAATGCTATTAATAGCTTAATATCATCTTTCGTTTTCGGATAAGCAACCGCCAAAGGAATTTTTCGATATACCGAAGCATCAGTGGCATAGATACTTTTGTGTAAATCATCAAAAAAGAGCTCTCCGGTTAATTGTTCAGAAAGCTCTTGCATATGCCGTTTGGTCAGTGATTTTGGCATATTAATTTATTTGTGTACCATTATTTGTTTGTGTTGATGTCTTTAATAGCACAATGTCACCATTATTATTTGCTACTCCTAATACCAAACATTCGCTTATAAAGTTAGCAATTTGTTTTGGTTTAAAGTTTATAACAGCAGTTATTTGTCTATTTAACAAGTCATCTTTAGTATATAATGTGGTAATTTGGGCACTTGATCTTTTGATGCCTAAGGCTCCAAAATCAATGGTTAGTTGATAGGAAGGGTTTCTGGCTTTTGGAAAATCGTTTACTTCAATAATTGTACCTGTTCTTATATCCACTTTAGTGAAATCTTCAAACGAAATAGTATCTGACATTTATTTTGTAACTTTAAAGCTATAAATCTACAAATAAATTCTAAAAAATGGCTAGCACTTCTTCAAATATGCTTCCGTTAGGAACAATTGCTCCAGGTTTTATACTGTATGACACAATTTCTGGAGAGGAACTTTCACTCTTTGAAAATAGAGGAGATAAAGCAACAGTGATTTTTTTTATCTGTAATCATTGTCCGTTTGTGATTCATGTGAATAGTCAGTTGATTAGTATTGCGAATGATTATTCTGATAAAAAAGTTTCATTTATGGCAATTTCATCAAATGACGTATTGAATTATCCGGATGATGCCCCGCATTTAATGCGAAAAAAAGCAAAGGAATTACAATATCCTTTTCCGTATTTGTTTGACGAATTACAAGAAGTTGCCAAAGCTTATGATGCAGCTTGCACACCAGATATTTATTTATTTGATGAGAATTTAAAATTAGCTTATCGCGGACAGTTAGATGATTCACGCCCCGGTAACGGAATTGAAGTTACAGGAAAAGATCTAAGACATGCCTTGAATTGTTTACTTGCAGGAAAAGAAAACATTGAAGTTCAAAAACCAAGTATTGGTTGTGGTATTAAGTGGAAATAAGCCCCTCTCCGCCATAGGCGGATCTCCCCAAAGGGGAGAAAAAATGTTCAGTTGGCAGTAAGCAGTTTTAATGTAAACTTTATTTTGATAGCTATTGACTGCAAACTGAAGACTGATCCCGATAGTTATCGGGACTGCTAACTAATTATTTCCATTCCATTCTTTTTTTTAAATTGTAGATATGTGCATAATGATGTTTGCAATGCCAGGCGTAAATACCAATATTTTCTGCTAAAGAAACTTCTTCATGACCATCAGGATGGATAAAAACCTGTTTTAATTCTTCAGAGCTCAAACCTTTTAGAAAATAAACCCATTTTGCATGTAATGCTGTTAATGCTGTTAAAGAGAGTGGGATAGGAGCTGACTTGCTATCATGTAATTCTGCCCAGCGATCTTCATAATAAGCTTTGATTACAGGCTTATCTTCTGTAAGTGCCCATTTAAAACGCGTATAACTATTGTGATGGCTATCAGCTAAATGGTGTACCACTTGTCTGACTGTCCAACCTCCAGACCTGTAGGGTGTATCTAATTGTTCATTGGTCAGGTTAATAACCAGTTTATTTAATTGTTTAGGAAAATCTTCTAAAATATCAAGCCACTCCATAATTTTTTTAGAAGATATTTTCTCGGGTATCTCTGGTTTGCTTATTGGATATTTTAGTTGCTCTAAGGGTTCTGGTTCTGGTTTCAACTTTTTAAAAGTTTAAATATTACTTAATAGGTTATATGTAGGTCTCATAAAGGTAGACTTCTGTCATTAGGCTTTTTATAAAAGTTTATTTATTCTAATAGCCATGTTTTTATCTTGTTGTATATTTTCATATTACTTA
>CAYXAZ010000109.1:0-8723 GCA_964463085.1 uncultured Flavobacteriaceae bacterium
GAAGGAAATCCAAGAAATAGTTTAAATGGAGGTTATGGTATTTATAAAAGTTTAGATGCTGGTGCAACTTGGAAATTAATGGGATTAGAGAAAACACGTAATATTCACAGAATTATTATTGATAAGGACAATCCGAATACCGTATATATTGCTGCAATTGGTTCACCTTGGGGTGAGCATCCTGAACGCGGTATTTTTAAAACGACTGATGGCGGAAAAACATGGAAAAACATATTATTTGTAAATAATAAAACCGGTGCCGCCGATCTAGTTGTTGACCCTTCTAACCCAAATAAACTGATTGCTGCCATGTGGGAACATCGTCGTAAACCTTGGACCTTCAATTCCGGTGGAAAAGGTTCGGGATTACATATTACCTATGATGGTGGTGAAAATTGGAAAAAATTATCTGATAAAGATGGTCTACCTGAAGGAAATTTAGGAAGGATTGGAATTGCCATCGCTCCAAGTAATTCTAAAATTGTATATGCTTTAATTGAAGCTAAAAAAAATGCACTCTACAAATCAGAAGATGGCGGTGTAAAATGGAAAAAAATAAATGATAAAAAAGGTATTGGTAATCGCCCATTTTATTATTCAGATATTTTTGTAGATACCAAAAATGAAAATAGGCTCTATAGCGTTTTTACCTATGTGAATGTAAGTGATGATGGCGGAAAATCGTTCAAACAATTGATGCCTGCTTATAATACCAATGTTGGCATACATCCAGATCATCATGCATGGTGGATACATCCTGAAAATCCTAGTTTTATGATTGATGGAAATGATGGCGGATTAAATATCACAAAAGACAAGGGTAAAACTTGGCGTTTTGTAGAGAATTTACCTGTAGGACAATTTTATCACATTAATTATGATATGGAATATCCATATAACCTTTATGGAGGTATGCAAGATAACGGTTCATGGATTGGTCCTGCTTATGCTTTGAAGGCACAAGGTATTAGAAACTCTTATTGGCAAGAAATTATGTTTGGCGACGGTTTTGATGTGATTCCTGATCCTAAAAATTCGCGTTATGGTTATGGTATGTCTCAACAAGGCTTTGTTGGCAGGTATGACCGTAAAACGGGAAATGCAAAATTGATTCGCCCAACACATCCCGACCCTAAAGTAAAATTACGCTTTAACTGGAATGCTGCCATTGCGATGGATCCGTTTGATAGTGAAACTTTATATTTTGGAAGTCAGTTTATTCATAAAACTTCCAATAAAGGGCATGAATGGAATATTATTTCGCCCGATCTAACAACCAACGATCCTGAAAAGCAAAAACAACATGAAAGTGGCGGTATTACGATGGATGCTACCGGTGCAGAAAACCATTGTACTATTTTAACGATTACTCCAACTAACTTAGAAAAAGGATTACTTTGGGTAAGTACTGATGACGGACAAATTCAACTCTCCAGAAACGGAGGAGAGACATGGAGTAATATTACGCCTAAAATTAAAAGCTTCCCTAAAGGAAGTTGGATAGCGCAACTCAAAGCCTCTCCTTTTAATGCAGGTGAAGCCTATGCGGTAGTTAATAATTATAGAAATTTTGATTTTAAACCATATTTATTCAGAACCAGAAATTATGGTAAAACTTGGGAAAGTTTATTAGATAAAAAAAGTGAAACCTTTGGCTATTCATTAGCACTGGTTCAAGATCCTGTTCAGAAAAAATTACTCTTTTTAGGTACCGAAACCGGGTTATATGTAAGTATTGATGAAGCCAAAACATGGACAAAATGGACGAATGAGTATCCTACTGTGCCAACGATGGATCTACTTATTCACCCTCGTGAACACGACTTGAATATTGCTACTTTTGGGCGTTCTATGTATGTTTTAGATGATCTCAGACCTTTACGCGAATTGGCAACTAATGGCGTACAAGAATTAAACAGAACGTTGAAAATTTTTAAAGCTCCTAAAGCATATATCAATCAAATTCAGCAAGCTAATGGCACTCGATTTGGTGGAAATTCAATATTCAACGGCGAAAACAGAAAGCGTGGTGCCATGATAAGTTATAGTATCAACAAGCCTACATCTGATAAAAAATCAGACAAGAAGAAAAAAGATTCCATTACATTAAAAATCTATAACGCTAATAATAAATTGATAAGAACACTAAAACACAAAGTCCCTAAAGAAAACGGATTGCATAGAACCTATTGGAGTTTGAATGAAAAAGGTGTTCGCAGACCGTCAAGAAAAGCTCCTAAAAAAAATGCTCCTGAACCTAGAGGTATTACTGTTTTACCGGGAGATTATAAAATTGTAATGCATTATAAAAAAGCAAAAGATTCAACAATAGTTACCGTTGCTTATGACCCGAGGGTTGATATGCCCCAAAATGTATTAAAAAGCAAATATGATCTATTAAAGCAACTAGAAAATAAGATGGGTTTAGCCGGAAAAGCTGTTGCACAATTAAATGCGTCTAAAAAAATTGTAGAACAATATAAAAAACAACTAAAATCAAATGATAGTATCCAATACAAAAAGGAAATCAAGGATACTGATTCCATTGTAAGATCAATTAACAAGTTGATAGATGAAATGATTGGTAAAGAAGATAAACGGCAAGGTATTACCAGAAATCCTGACCCTACACCCATGACATTTTTGTTTACAGCAAGACGTTATGTAGGTTCCTTACTACAAGCGCCCGGAAAAACAGAACAACAATTGGTAAAAAATGCCAGTGAGAAGGTCAATGTAGTTATGGATAATATTAATTCATTTTACAATACCGATTGGTCTATCTATAGAAAAAAGATTGAAGCATTGAATTTAACCTTGTTTAAGGAATATGAAGAGTTGAAAGAGTAAAAAAACCACCTCGCCTGCTTATTGGCAGACACTCCTCCTTAAAAAGGAGGAGAATTTAAATTCTGACAAGTAAGTTGAATCTTTTTTAAATCTAACTAAAATAGTTTCAATCAAAGATTCCCTCCTAGGGGCTTTCTGGACTCCTTCTGAATGACAGAATGGAGAATTTAGCATAAAGGGCTAATAATATTTAGTAATAATTTTAATTTGTAGTTAGAATTTAATTCCTTCCCTTGCAAGGGAAGGTGGTCATGCCAAAGCATGAGCGGAAGGGTCAAAGAGTTTTGTCATTGAGAGCGAACCCCCGAGTGCTCGGGGGAAGTTTAATTAAGAGACTACTTCAGTCATTTTTCTTTCGCAAAAATCAAGAGTAATTCTGTTAATGGATTCCTGCCTGCGCAGGAATGACAACCTTTCTCTATATGAAGAGACTGTTTCAGTCATCTTTCCTTCGCAGTGGCGTTTATATTACCAGACAACACTAAACATTTCCTAGTATTCCACTTGCCTTTTAAAGAATCAATCGGAATGATTTCACCTTGACAATCAAAAAGATAGCCTAGGCTATCTTTACTTAAAATCCTCATGTTGCCTTTTTGTAATGCATCAATCAGCTGTTGAATTAAAATTATTTTTGAAGCTTTTTTATTCTTGTTTCCTATTTCAATTCCAACAACATTATTGAACAGATCCATTTCAGAAGATTGTTTATCCGGTAAAAAACCATCTTCTAATCTGCGTTTTTTATAGGTTTTATAATTTCCTTTTTCATGAGCTTTTCCTAGGCTAAATGCTGCTCTTTTTCCAATGCCTTGAGTTAATTTTGCCATCCAATAGCTATGTTTAAATGCATCTAAATGACCTCCGTTATTATCACTACCAATACTGCCAACATTGGCAATAGAATCTTTTACTTTTTCAGTTTCTTTAGATATTAAAAATGCTTTTTTTGCCTTAAACGGATGAAAGAATACCCATGTTTTTTCGGGCGACGATACGTTGGAAAATGACTGTTTCAATTTCGGAGAGCAGCCATTCATCAATAAGAAAATAAAAAATAATACAAGGTATTTCATTCAATCAAAGTATTTAGTCGCTACAAATTTATAAATTTGTTATCTAATACCGTTTTCACCATGAAATACTTACCTATTGATAGTAACTTGTTTATAAAAAATCGTAAAAAATTTACAGCACAAATGAAGTCTAGTAGTTTAGCTGTATTTAATTCAAACGATATCTATCCCGTAAGTGCCGACAGCACCTTGCCTTTTGAGCAACACAGAGATATTTTTTATTTAAGTGGTGTTGATCAAGAGGAGAGTATCTTGGTCTTATTTCCTGATTGTCCAAAAGAAAATCATCGTGAAATTCTATTTTTAAAAGAAACCAATGAACATATTGCCGTTTGGGAAGGTGAAAAACTAACCAAAGAAGCTGCTTATAAAACCAGTGGCATCAGAACAGTGTATTGGTTACAAGATATGGAGAAAGTGATGTTTGAATTGATGACACAATGTGATACGGTATATATAAATACGAATGAATATTACAGAGCTAGTGTTGAAACTGAAACCCGTGAAGACCGTTTTACCAAGTGGTTAAAACAGAAATATCCAGCGCATACCGTTGCTAAAAGTAATCCTATTTTACAACGTTTACGCTCAGTTAAAGACAAAATAGAGTTAGACTTAATCCAAAAAGCATGTGATATAACCGAAAAAGGCTTTAAGCGTATTTTAGGTTTTGTAAAACCCGGAGTAATGGAATATGAAATTGAAGCCGAGTTTATGCATGAGTTTTTAAGAAATCGATCTAAAGGTTTTGCCTACACACCAATTATTGCTTCAGGTAATAATGCAAATGTATTGCATTATATTGAAAACAATCAAGAATGTAAACCTGGTGATTTGATCTTACTAGATGTTGGTGCTGAATATGCTAATTATAGTAGTGATATGACTAGAATGGTGCCTGTTTCAGGTACATTTACAAAACGACAAAAAGAAGTTTATAATGCTGTGTTACGTGTTAAAAATGAAGCGACCAAAATGCTGACTCCGGGAACTTTCTGGACAGATTATCATATTGAAGTTGGTAAAGTTATGACCTCTGAATTATTAGGTTTAGGATTGCTGTCAAAAGCAGATATACAAAATGAAGACAAAGATTTACCTGCTTACAAAAAATATTTTATGCATGGCACTTCACATCATATGGGTTTAGACACGCATGATTACGGAATTTTAACCGAACCCATGCAAGCCAATATGGTATTTACCGTTGAACCCGGAATTTATATTCCTGAAGAAGGTTTTGGAATTCGTTTAGAAGATGATGTGGTCATTCAAGAAAAAGGAGAACCGTTTAATTTGATGCGGAATATACCTATTGGAGTTGATGAAATTGAGGAGTTGATGAACTAGTCTCAACCTTAGAAGGGCTTGAAACCCTTAGGGTTATAAGCTAACTTAGTATGTTTCTTCATCAAATTTTCGCTGACTTCGCTTATCAGTCAATAAAGTTTACCTATGCTGTCCCGAAAGCTTTCGGGATTGTTTCAGTATTAAAACGGAACCATACCTTCACGTTGTATGTAATTAAAAAGAAGAAATGAAAGCTGTTATTTTTAAAAAATACGGATTACCTGAGAAGGTTCTTGAAATACGAGAAGTAGAAAAACCTATTCCCAAAGACAATGAAATTCTAATAAAAATTTACTCTACTGCTGTGAATGACTATGATTGGAGCCTTATTAGAGGTAAGCCATTCTTGTATCGTCTAATGTTTGGGTTTTTTAAACCCAAACATTTCATATCTGGAATGGAGTTGTCGGGTATAATTGACGCAGTAGGCTCAAATGTGCAAAAAATGAAAGTTGGGGATGCAGTATATGGAGACATTTCGACATATGGTTTTGGGAGTTTTGCCGAATACATAAGTGTTAACGAAATGGCAGTCATAAAGAAACCTAATGAAATGAGTTTTGAAGAGGCAACTGCCATTCCACATGCATCCTTATTAGCTTTACAGGCACTTCGAGATAAGGGAGATATCAGACACGGACAGAAAATTTTAATAAATGGAGCAGGTGGAGGTGTTGGAACATTTGGGCTTCAGTTAGCTAAGCTATACAATTGTGAAGTAACAGGAGTTGACTCTGGTGAAAAGCTCGAAATGATGAAATCAATTGGTTTTGACTATGTAATTGACTTCAAAAAAGTAAATTTTACCAAAAATGGTTTACAATATGATTTAATACTGGACTGCAAATCTAACAAATCTCCATTTTCTTACTTAAAATCGCTAAAGCCAAATGGTAAATATGTGACGGTTGGTGGTAAACTAGTTAGCTTATTCAAAATTCTATTTTGGGGTAAAATTTTTTCTTTTTTTTCTTCAAAAAAGCTTCAAATTCTAAGCTTGAGACCAAATGATGGTTTAGATTATATAAATGAACTTTTTAAACAAAATAGAATTAAGTGCATTTTGGACGGTCCATATCCGATTGAAGAAATTCCAAGATTAATTCGATATTTTGGAGATGGAGAACACAAAGGGAAAATTGTAATTAAAATGAATTAAAAAACGAGCCCACAATACAGTGTATGAAAAGTAATTAAACCAAAATTAGTGCCATAGGTAAACTATGTTATAAATTGAAAATAAAGTGTTTTTAAATGTCCAACGCTTCATACACAAACCGATAAGCGTAACTAAAATTAAGTCTATTTTCTTCTTAGTAAATTTACCAACACAAAAGCCGCCAAAGCAGGCAATACCCAAACTATACTTTACTTTATTAATGAGATAAAATCAATACTGCTTTTGATGCTATCTGCATAGCATATTAGATTTAAAAATTGTTAGAATTAAATAAAGTAAAGCCTATAATAAATGTTTCCTTGATTCTATTTACTATTTAATTTTTTAATCAAAAAATATCCGAAATTGACTAAAACATAAAGTATGACAACTATTAAAATAATAAATTTTAAGACTGCAAAATAATAGGCAATTGATGACCAATATTGTTGCAAGTCGCCTAACAATAATATGATAAGCGGTACATTTTCAATTGCATCAAATAATGCTGCTAAAAAAATAGCCCAAATAAGTACATTTCCTATCCTATAAAAAGGTTTATTTTTCCACAAACGTTCATTTAGTTTATGAATTAATAATGCTATAAATGATGAATAGATCAGCAAAAACAAAAAATCAAAACCCAAACTCAATCCGGCTGCTATTTTAGCGTGTTCATTCCATGAATCTAATATTGCCTGTGATTTTGAGAGTTCTTTTGCTAATTCGAAGGAAATGATTCCATTCTCGCAAATATCATTTTCTAAAGGAGCATTAAAGTATTGCATTACCATAATTGTTATAATGAATAAAAACAATAATATCAAGGTAATTTTATTTTCTGATGATTTTGAGAGCTTTAAGAAAGGAGATTGTAACATATTTATAAAAGTAATATAAAAGATGATTAAAGATACATATTTTTGTATCATGTATCGTTTTTTCAATTATAAAAACACTTTGATTCACTATACATCTATAAGAGATCTATCAGTCCCGAGATTTCGGGATCAAAACCTGACAGGTCTGAAAAAATAGGCAAAGCCTAAAGCCTGTCCGCCTACGGAGGGAACATCACCACCAGCTAAGCAGGTGGTTTTTCAAGGTAAAATAAAAATGAAAAGTACAATATACATTTTAGTAGCATTCCTTTCAATGAGTTTCTGTAAGAGTACTCAAAAGAGTGCAAAAACGATGGATCCTATTGTCTTAAAAGCAAAAGAAACATCATTGTATTCTGAACAAGTTGATTGGAATGAAGTCAATACCAAGTTTATCGATTTGACAAAAGAAAAGAAAAACTTGAAACAGGGATTGCAATATTTAATAAATAGCTTGGGAGATAAGCACGCCACTATTCGTTCGGTGAAAGGTTATTCCGTTATTGTCGGTTATACAGGAGAGGTTAAAGTAAAAGATAACCGAGAATCGAAGTTCGTTAACACAGTAATAAATGATGTCTCGGCTAAATTTTCTTATAAATTATTAGATAAAGGAATTGGCTACCTAAAAGTTGTTGGTATTGGACCTGGAAATGTAAAAGAACAAGCAGATTATATAAGAAAGGGGTTGATAGAATTAAAAAACAAAGAAGTTGATAAATGGATATTAGATTTAAGATTTAATGGTGGTGGAAATGTAGAGCCAATGATTTCTGGATTAGCACCACTAATTGGAGAAGGTTTTATAGGTGGTGCTATAAATAATCGAAATGAAATAAGAGAATACAAGATTGAAAATGGACAGTTTTATAATTATGGAAGATTAGCCTGTAAAATGGATAACGCCCCTGAAATAGGAATGAAAGAAAAAGTAGCAATATTAAATACACGATAAGTTCAGGAGAGATGGTAGCTATTGCCTTTAAGAGGCGGGAGAACACTAAATTTATAGGCGAAAAAACGGCAGGATATACGACTGGAAATAGCTATGATCAGATAAATGATGATTTAGTTTTAATTATTTCGCAAAATACATTCATAGATAGGAATAAAGTAAGATATAACAATAAGGTTGGAGTGGATGAAAACAGTAAATTTCAGCATAATATTGATTTGAAAGATGATGATCAAATCAATAAAGCTAAAGAATAGTTAAATAGATAATTATCTACAAAACCGTATATACCCAAACCACACAGTCTTTCGGGAGTTTTGACTCGTTCTTTCTCCCTTTAAATACGTTAAAAAATAAAACCATAACAAAGGCTATGGTTGATCCCGAGGCTTCGGGATTGCCTTTTTAAAGAAAAAAATAACTTTCGCCAAAACTCCCGAAAACCTAAATGG
>CAYXAZ010000110.1:0-8706 GCA_964463085.1 uncultured Flavobacteriaceae bacterium
AGTTCCTAAATTTGGTGATGTTGTTATTACTTGAACCTGATTGTTTGTGATGTCTGGTACAGCACCTATAGGTACTTTTTGCATGGAGTAAATTCCTAATGCAATCCAAACAAGCATCATTATACCAATGATGAGTTTGTTTTTTATGGAGAATAGGATTATTTTATCTATCATTTTTAATAAGTTTAAGTTATAAGAATATGATTTACACTTTTAAAGTGTATTAGATTCATACCTTCAGGTATGATAAATAATAATACTCCGAACGCTTAAGTTTCGGAATATCATTTAACTTAAACTTGGGGGGGCTGGAAAATACGATCAAGAAAATTACCGGAAAAGGATACTATATAGTATGTATTCAATTCAGAAGTAGAAATAACTGAATTTGAAATGTCTTGTTGAATGTTAGGTTCTATAACGATACTTGCACAACAGACACAAACGCAAAAGGGAGTGCATAAATCATTAGCACTATGAGAATGATTATCTGCACTTTGCGAAACAAACGTCAATTGTTCTGAATCAATTATTACTTCATCATCACAGGGTAATGCAGATAGTGTAATTGTTAAAATTGATAATATGATTGCTATAATTCTCATATATGAATTGCCAAAAATACTAAAATTATGAATGCAACGGCATTGCATTTTTCATAAACGTATATTTTTTTGTTATATTTCTTAATGAACTCATCTTGGATTCAATAATAAAGATTAACGGAAAATAATTTAGACAAGCATTAAAAAAATGGCTTAGCTGGATTGTTCAGATTGCTGAACCAATCTTTTTTGATAATAAAATGCCGGTAACAAAATCAATACAAATACCGGATGAATTAAAAAACGACGTACATAAAAAGTAAACAAATAACCATTATTCATTCCTGTCTTTAATAATCCATAATAAACAATTGACAGTATAATAAAAGCTGCAATATAAAACTTAACAGAAAATTTAATCAATCGTTTGTTTCTAAAAGCAACATAGATTATTGCTAAAGAAATAAGCGCATTTGTAATATATCGTAAAAAAATATGAGAGAATAATTTTAATGTACCATAACCCGGCACATTATTATACAAATAGTCATTTTTAAAATAGTTAATAAATGGATCGTAAAATAGTTTATCACCAAATGTTCTAACTAACATTAGTAAAATAATCAATACTCCTATTATACCTATTCTAAGCCACTTGTTCATTTCTTCACCTTCTTTAGATTAGAGAATTTATTTACCCAAATAATCCACAATATAAAAGTAGTACCATAAATAACCGCAGGAAATAAGATAGAGTGCATGAAATACAAATATTCAGGGTATTTAGACAGCAATACCCCTAAAATGAGAATTCTAAAAAGGTTTACTACATAAATAATTACACTTCCTATAATACCAAAAATGATAGTCGCCTTTAAACTTCCCGAAAAAGCAATAATAAAAGTTAAAAATAGAATAATAACGCCAATAGAATTACACCCTTCAACAATTCTTAACGCATACACATCTCCAATAAAAAATTTCATTGACAATTCAGATTCATGTTGCCCAGTATAAGTATCAATTCCTAAAAACTGACCTAACTTATATGTTTGATTAGCTACTGCTTTTGTAATGGGTGCACAAGAAAAAACATCTCCTTTTTGCTGTGCTTGTTTTAAATAAATTGAATAGATACCTAGCAACAAAAAATAAGTTATAAAAAACTTTAATAAAAATTTTATGATTATTTTTCTTTTCTTCAAATGAAAGTAGTTTAGTTTTGTGCGACAAAGATTGAATAATTCAAATTTAGTTGATTCATATGAACATAGAACTTCATAAAAATAAAATTATTAACATAATAAATAACAACTCAACTATAAAGGATACGTTGCAAGTTATTTGTGAATTTTTAAAACAAGAGGTCGATTATTATGATTGGGTAGGTTTCTATTTTAAAAATGGAGGTAAAGAAGAATTAAAACTAGCCCAATTTGTTGGAGAACCAACTGAACATACTATTATACCTTTTGGTAAAGGTATTTGTGGACAAGTAGCTATTAGTAATCAGAATTTTGTAGTGCAAGATGTTTCTGAGCAGCAAAATTATATTTCATGTGGATTTAAAGTTAAGAGTGAAATTGTAATTCCGATTTTTGTCAATGGAGAAAACATTGGACAAATAGATATTGATTCACATACTGTAAATCCGTTTACTGAGAAAGATACTGAATTATTAGAATTTGTTTGTCAAGAAGTTGCTAAATTATATCCAATTAATCATAAAATGGTGCGTAAATAAATTGAATTAGTTTTTGATAAGATAAGATGAAAAAATAAAGCATAGCTTCAGTTACGTTTTCTTTTTTCAACAAAATATCAGCGAAAAAGAATTGCGAAGCACATCACGAACTTCTTAAAAATAAAATAAAAAGGATGGTGAGTAAACAATTTATATGCGATATTTTATGGTAAATTTGGTGTTAAATCTATCAAAACTTATATAAATCTATAATTATGACAACATCATTAATTATACTCTACAAAAGAGAACTGAATAGACTCAAAGATGAAATTTCTGCTTATGCTGATGATACGATTCTTTGGAAAACAGATAATAACATCAAAAATAGTGGCGGAAACTTAACCCTACATCTTATAGGCAACCTTAATCATTTTATTGGTGCTACTTTAGGAAACTCAAGTTATATTAGGCAACGAGATAAAGAATTTAACGATAAAGATGTCTCGCGTAAATATATTCTTGACCAGATTGATAAGTTAAAGGCTCTGCTTGAAGGAGTTTTTTCTTCTCTTACTCAGGAAGACCTTGATAAAAAGTACCCTATTGAAGTTTTTGGAAAACCAATGACTACTGAGTATTTTTTAATTCATTTGTACGGACATTTAAATTATCATCTAGGGCAAATTAATTATCACAGACGCTTGTTAGATTTATGATTTACGACATACGAAGTGCGAGGTACAAGGTACGATTTATGATTTAGCCTGAAACCTTGAACACAAAATCTTAAACCATCTTTACTGTTAACAAATTGTTCATTATTTCTACCCTAATGCTTAGTGATTAAACTAACGTGTTTTAGTAGTTTTGACAAACTAAATACCAAATTGAACTTGAAATGACTTATTCTATTGAATTTTACGCCACCTCAAAATCAAATTGGTATAACAACACAACAAATGAACACCTCAAAAAAAGTCAAATCAGCATTAATTTCAGTATTTCACAAAGATGGATTGGCACCAATTGTTAAAAAATTAAATGAATTAGATATTACCATCTATTCAACCGGTGGCACCGAAAAATTCATAAAAGAATTAGGTATAGAAGTTGTACCTGTTGAAGATTTAACATCATACCCTTCCATTCTTGGCGGAAGAGTAAAAACATTACACCCTAAAGTATTTGGAGGTATTTTATCAAGACGAGATAATGATGGTGACATTTCACAACTCAGAGAATATGAAATTCCTGAAATAGATATTGTAATTGTTGATTTATATCCTTTTGAAAAAACAGTAGCTTCGGGAGGTTCTGAACAAGATATTATTGAAAAAATAGATATAGGAGGTATTTCATTAATTAGGGCGGCAGCCAAAAATTTTAAAGATGTATTTTGCGTTTCTTCAATGGAACAATACGATGACTTTTTAGAAATTATAACTGCACAAAATGGTGAAACAACGTTAGAACAACGCAAAAATTTTGCTGCAAAAACATTTAATGTTTCCTCACATTATGACACCTCCATTTTCAATTATTTCAATGCTGACCACGGCATAGCATCTCTAAAAATAAGTGAGACAAATGGTAAAGTATTACGTTATGGAGAAAACCCACATCAAAAAGGATTCTTTTTTGGTGATTTTGATAAAATGTTTACCAAACTACATGGTAAAGAATTGAGTTATAATAATTTACTAGATGTTGGTGCTGCCGTAAGTTTAATGAATGAGTTCACAAATGAAGCCCCTACTTTTGCTATTTTAAAACACAATAATGCTTGTGGATTGTCACAACGCAACACACTTTTACAAGCCTATAATGATGCATTAGCAGGTGACCCTGTTTCAGCTTTTGGAGGCGTTTTAATTTCTAATTCAGCCATTGATATTAATACTGCAGAAGAAATTCATAAATTATTTTGCGAAGTAGTTATTGCTCCCTCTTATGATAACGATGCTTTAGAAATATTAAAAGGTAAAAAGAATAGAATCATTTTAATTTTAAAAGAAGTAGTATTACCCAAAACCATTGTAAGAACTTGTTTAAATGGCGTTTTAGTTCAAGATCGAGATTATAAGACTGATACTGAAAAAGGTTTAGAAGTAAAAACCAATAATTCGCCAAATGATAAAGAAATAGAAGATTTAATTTTTGCTTCCAAAATTTGTAAGCATACCAAGTCTAATACCATTGTATTGGTAAAGAACAAACAGCTTTTTGCAAGTGGTACAGGTCAAACTTCACGTGTTGACGCTTTAAATCAAGCCATTGTAAAAGCAACTCATTTTAATTTTGACCTAAATAATGCTGTAATGGCAAGTGATGCTTTCTTTCCATTTCCTGATTGCGTCGAAATTGCTAACAATGCCGGAATCAATGCAGTTATACAACCCGGCGGATCAATTAAGGATCAATTATCAATAGACTTTTGCAACAATCATGAAATGTCAATGGTATTTACCGGAACACGTCATTTTAAGCACTAAAGACTTTCTAAAAAATCTCTAATAATCATGTGAATGAATTACTAGAGATTCCTTTAAATTTATTATCTTTGGCAAATTCGTGAAAATTACTAACCCGAATTAAATAACTCTAAATAACTCTATGGGATTTTTCGACTTCATGACCGAAGACGTCGCTATTGATCTTGGTACGGCTAATACACTTATCATACATAATGGTAAAGTTGTTATTGATAGCCCTTCAATTGTTGCAAAAGATAGAACTACCGGTAAAATTATTGCCATTGGGAAAAAAGCAAATCTTATGCAAGGTAAAACGCATGAGAACATTAAAACTATTCGTCCGCTTAAAGATGGAGTAATTGCAGATTTTGAAGCTTCTGAACAAATGATTAGGGAATTTATAAAACAGATTCCTTCTATAAAAAAACGTTTCTTCTTCCCCCCATCTTTAAGGATGGTTATCTGTATTCCTTCAGGTATAACCGAAGTTGAAAAACGTGCTGTACGAGATTCAGCTGAGCATATGAATGCTAAAGAAATATACTTAATTCATGAACCAATGGCTGCCTCAATTGGTATCGGTATTGATATTATGCAGCCCAAAGGAAATATGATTATTGATATAGGTGGTGGTACCACTGAAATTGCGGTTATTGCTCTAGGCGGAATTGTATGTGATAAATCTATTAAAGTAGCAGGCGATGTCTTTACAAATGATATTGCCTATTATATGCGTACACAACATAATTTGTATGTAGGCGAAACAACTGCTGAAAATATTAAAATTGATGTTGGTGCAGCCACAGAAGATATCGCAAATCCTCCAGATGATATCTTAGTACAGGGAAGAGATCTATTAAGTGGTAAACCTAAGCAAATTAAAATTTCTTATAGAGAGATTGCTAAAGCATTAGACAAATCTATTTTAAGAATTGAAGATGCAGTTATGGAAACTTTATCTCAAACCCCACCTGAATTGGCTTCTGATATTTATAATACAGGTATTTACTTAGCTGGTGGTGGTTCAATGCTTAGAGGCTTAGACAAACGTCTTTCTCGCAAAACCGATTTACCTGTTTATGTTGCTGAAGACCCGTTAAGAGCGGTAGTAAGAGGAACAGGTATTGCCCTTAAAGATTTAGAGAAATATCAAATTGTATTGATGAAATAGTTAACATTCTAAAAACAAATGCAACAGATTGTTAGTTTTATAATAAAGTATAAATACTTTTTATTCTTTCTATTGCTTGAAATCATTGCTGTTTCATTAACTTTTCAAAATCATTCTTACCATAAAAGTAAATTTGTAAATTCTGCAAATTCTATTACCGGTGGTATTTACAAACGTATAAATTCTTTCAAAGAATACACCCATCTTAAAGTATACAATCAACAGCTACTAGATGAAAATACGCGATTAAAGAATATACTTTCTCAAAAACTAAAAGACAGTTCAATACAATCTATTCAACTTTTAGATACTATAAAATATTCTCAAGAATACAGCTACCTTGCTGCTAAGGTATATAAGAATGAATATCATAAAAAATATAATTTCTTATTGATAAATAAAGGCTCAAGACAAGGTGTTAAAACAGATCAGGGCGTTGTAAACAGTAAAGGAATTATAGGTATAATAAACACAGTTTCAAAAAATTATTCAACTGTTTTATCAATTTTAAATGAAAATTCAAAAATCAATGTAAAACTTTTAAATAGTTTGTATTTCGGTACATTACAATGGGATGGAAAAGATTATAATATTCTACAACTTATAGATTTACCAATAAGAGCCAATATAAAAATTGGCGACACTATTACCACTGGTGGAAAATCTACCATTTTCCCTGAAGGTGTTCCTGTTGGTACTATTTTAGATTTTAACAAAGAAAATAATATTTATCAAAGAATTGATATCAAATTATTTAACGATATGAGTGCCATTGGACCAATTAATATTATCACAAATTTTGATAAAGAAGAAATAACAACCCTAGAAGAAACTACAGCTAAATGAATGATGTTGTAAAAAATATCTTCCTATTTATTGGACTAATTCTAGTTCAAGTAATTGTATTAAATAATGTACTATTTTGGGGTTATATCAACCCATTACTCTATATTTTATTTATCATTCTATATCCTTTAAAAAAAGATAGAAGCGTATTTTTATTATTAAGTTTTTTATTGGGTTTATGCATTGATTTTTTTGTTGATTCAGGAGGCACAAACGCTGCAGCAACTTTATTCATAGCTTATATAAGATTACCATTATTAAAAGGGTTATTAAGAAAACCTGAGATAGATTTTCCGATATTTAACATCAATAAGCTTCCTTTTTTAAGATTGCTAAGCTTTATTGTTATCTTAACCTTTACTCACCATCTTATAATATTTAGTTTAGAGTATTTTAAACTGAATGCTATAGTCACTATTTTTTCAAGAACTTTTTTAACAAGTATTTTTACAATTATTTTGTTAATATTCAGTTTATTATTAATGGATAAAGGCAAATAAAAATGGAAAGAAGATACATCGCATACTTTTCAATATTATTGATAGGAGTCATATTTATATTTCGCTTGTTCTATTTACAAATTATTACTACTAAATACAAGCCATCTCCTTTTCATAATTCAGCGGTAGCTGTAAAATACGACTATCCTGATAGAGGTTTTATATACGACCGAAATAATGTTTTATTGGTTGCCAATCAACCATCATATGATATTATGGTCATCCCAAGAGATGTCAAGCCTCTGGACACATTAGAATTTTGTATTTTATTAAAAATCTCTAAAGAAAAGTTCATAAAAGAATTCAAGAGAGCAAAAAATTATTCTCCAAGATTACCTTCTGTTTTTGTAGCCCAACTCTCAAAAGACAACTATGCATACCTGCAAGAAAAAATGCATAAATTCAAAGGCTTTTACATTCAAAAACGTTCTTTACGAGAATATCCTATTAAATCTGCTCCAAATGTATTAGGCTTTATTGGTGAAGTAAATAATGAACAAATCAAAAAAAACAGTTATTACCAACAAGGGGAATTGATTGGTATTAAGGGGGTAGAAAATAATTATGAAAACACCTTAAGAGGTGTAAAAGGCGTAAAATTTGTTCAAAGAAACCGATTCAACAAAGAAATTGGCCCTTATAAAAATGGTATTTATGACACTTTATCTATTACAGGTAAAGATATTACCTTAACTCTAGATAGTAAGTTACAGCAATATGGTGAAGCTTTAATGGCTAATAAAAGAGGTGGTATAGTAGTAATTGAACCTGCTACCGGTGAAATACTATCATTGATATCTACCCCAACCTATGACCCCAATTTAATGGTAGGTAGAGAGCGGTCAAAAAACTTTACTAAATTATACTATGATGAAGACAATAAACCATTATATGATAGAAGTATATTGGCACAATATCCGCCCGGGTCACCATTCAAAATTATCAATGCACTTATTGGTCTACAAGAACAGGTTATTTTCCCAGAAAGTGCCTTCTATTGTTATGGAGGTTTTAAATACGGTAGAAGCTCTAAGGCATTTATGAAATGCCATTGCGGTATTTATGGTTCACCAATAAAATTAGACAGAGGTATACACAAATCTTGCAACGCTTATTTTTCAAATGTGTATAAAAGAATTATTGAAAAATACCCAACCCCTTCTGAGGGTATGGATACATGGAGTAAACATGTAAAGAGTTTTGGATTAGGAAATTTATTAAAAAATGATTTATTTACCGGAACCAGAGGATTGGTACCTAATGCCGCTTTTTATAATCGTTATTATCCAAATGGTGGATGGCGTGCCTCAACAACCATTTCTAATGCCATTGGTCAAGGTGAAGTATTGGCTACACCCATTCAATTAGCAAATATGACAGCGGCTATAGCCAATAGAGGTTTTTATTTTACACCACATATCATTAAAAAAGTAGATAACAAACCCATTCAAATTGATCAGTTTACTGTCCCTAAAAAAACATC
>CAYXAZ010000111.1:0-8573 GCA_964463085.1 uncultured Flavobacteriaceae bacterium
AAGATTAAAAAACGTTGGACGTCTCAACGGAACAAGAGTAAATAATCCTTTTAAAGACCGACATTAAATCCCTGTGCTCTTGGCACAGGGTAGTTCACTAAAAAAGTTTAACTCAAGCTATTTTTAACTTATATACTTTTTAGGAGAATATCTTTGTCGGTAACAAAAACACTAATGAGATTCAAAACTGAAGAAGTCTTTAGACTCTATCTCAACCGTATGAAATCCGTTTGTTATCAGCGCCTTTTCCAAATCAAACTGTTCTAATAACATCTTGTAATATTGGGCATCAGCCATACTTGGAGCAAGTATCCCTAGGTAGTTATTTGACTCAGGCTCGTAGTGATTATGAAGATGGTACTTGAGTTGCCAACCCTTTTTGACATCCTTATTTAGTTGTTGAAGCAAAATATCCGGATGCGGAGGCCATGGCTGGTCGCTCGCCCCAAAATATACTCGATATTTCTGTTGACTTTCATTATATGCAATAAATCCATGAAACTCAGTAGGATGACTTATCAATGGATACTTGACTAATTGGTAATTCAAGATTTGCGCTTCCAGTGAATTGATTGCTCTGATATGACCAATTTTTCCAGTATGCACCATCATTGCGTTTCTTTTATCTCCATCATTCGCCGTTAAAAGCTCTTCTTCATCAAGACTCTGAGTAGACTCCTTAATTATTACCCTTTTAAATTTAACATCTCCAAGAATATTTTTCAATGAGTCTCTAAAATTTTTAATACCTACAGGCACTTCAATCTCAACTTCCCAAAGGTTTTTGTCTTCTTCAAAGTCCCAATAGAAGAATTCTGCCAGTCCTTCATTTTCGAGTGAGGTTTTCAACTGCATATTAATGTTGAATCTACTATTTGAACTTGAAGTACTACAGCTCGTAACTCCAAATAAGAGCATAAAAAATATGGGTATTAAATCTTTCATTATTGTGTTAGACGAATTATTGTATAAACTTTAATTTAACTTTTCTTATAATATTATTAATCAACTATAATTCTTTTTGTAAGGGTTCCTTTTTCAGAGAATACTCTAAGCAGGTACAAACCTGAAGTTAAATGATCTAT
Source organism: uncultured Flavobacteriaceae bacterium (assembly GCA_964463085.1). GTDB lineage: Bacteria > Bacteroidota > Bacteroidia > Flavobacteriales > Flavobacteriaceae > Aureibaculum. Next base: position 1,086 of record CAYXAZ010000111.1, read on the forward strand.
TTTTAATTGGTTTGTCTCTTTTGTAACCAGTACTTTTTTTCCAAGTACATCAAAAAGTTCAATTTTCTCTATAATAAGCGTTGAACTAATATTAATAACGTGTGATGCCGGATTTGGGAATATACTTATTTCACCTTCTAAGAAATTATTATCATCAACTCCTAAAGTCGCAGACACAATATTACTATTTATAAAACCTTCAGAGAGGTATATATTTCCAACATTTCTTTCTTGAATATTTGCTTCGCCAATAGTATAGAGTATTTTTATATTTGTACTTGTTGCTATAATTCCTCCACTATCAATACTAAAATTTGCAATTGTTTGTGCTGTACTTATATAACCTATCAGCATTATTATTAAAAATAAAAGCTTTGATCTTGTTCTCGTTTTCATGATTATTATTTATTATTGTTAGCTACTTCTACATACTTTTTTTGAGACAACAATTTTTCAACCCTTTCAACTCTTTTACTCAAATTACCAATTAACGTGTTTTTAGTTTCAAGTTTTGATTGAATATTATTAATGACTTCTTGCTGTTCTTTTACTGCATTAATAAGTACTGGTATTAACTCTGTATAACTTATACCTAGTGTCTTATTCTTATCATCTTGTGTTGTTACTATTTCTTTAATTATACCTTGTACCTCCTGTGCTATTAACCCCAAAGATCTATGCTCTTGTTCTCTATTTTTCCAATTATAGGTTTTGGGTTTTAACTGTACTATTTCTTTTAAACCATAAGATAAAGGCTGTATGTTTTTTTTTAACCTACGGTCGCTAACATGTACTGTAACACCACCAACAATCACATTGCCTCCTTCACGTTGTAGTGTTAAATTTGCTGTACTGCCATTATTACGTGCCATAATTTCATTGGTGTCAAACAACAGATTTGCACCATTACTGTTGCCAATCATTAGATAACCAGAAGTTGGGTTGGCTAAAAATGCTTGAGAACCAGAACCCCCAAATACTGTAACACCACCAACAATCACATTGCCTCCTTCACGTTGTAGTGTTAAATTTGCTGTACTGCCATTATTACGTGCCATAATTTCATTGGTGTCAAACAACAGATTTGCACCATTACTGTTGCCAATCATTAGATAACCAGAAGTAGGGCTAGCTAATGTAGCATCAGAACCCCCAAATACTGTTAAAGCGTTGCTTCTATTTATGTGGGTTCCATTACCTACTTCAAATAAAGGGTTTGATGAAATATAAGTTAGCGGGTTACCTCCTCCATTATTATATCTGCCAATTGCTGTTGAAGAATGGGCTTCTGCTATAGTAAAATATCCCATTGCTGTGGAATAATTTCCTGATGCTGTTGTACTGCCTCCCATTGCTGTAGAAGCAGTGAATCCTTCTGATTTAGTTTCCAGTCCCATTGCTATAGAAGCAGTTCCTGATGCTGTTGTATTGCTTCCCATTGCTACGGAAGAGCTCCCTTCTGCTTTAGCATGTCGTCCCGTTGCTATAGCACTATTTCCAGCTGCTGACGTACCAAATCCCATTGCTATAGAATAATCACCTGATGCGCCTGCAGGAGTTATTGAAGGAGAACTGGCACTTAAATCTACAGCGTTTGTACCAATATTTTGGTAAAGATTTGGATCTCGTCCTTTTAAACGCCAGCCTATACCATTACCTTCGTCTAAGGCTTCTAAACCTATATTAGCGGCTGATAAAGCATAAGGCACTGCCATAAATTGTGTTGTACCCATATCAACGAACCCACTACCTGTATTAATTTGTACATTTAAAAAGTGGTCATCGCTACCCCAATCTATCGTATTAAAATCACCTAAAGTAGTATTACCCTCGCCAATATTTACAATGATAATGCCGCTATCATCGGTTGTTGTTGTATGTCCTTCTTCATATACATCAGTTAAAGATGCTCCTTGTTGAATTGTAAATTGAACATTTACAGTAGCATTGGCAAGTACATTACCGCTTGCATCTTTTATCAAGGCTTTATAATTTATACCTTGTTGTGCCAAACTAATTATTGTAATTAGTAATGCTATTAAAAGTGTGAATTTTGTTTTATCCCATCTCAACCCTTCCCAAAGGAAAGGACTCTTTGTATTCTTGTTTTTTTTCTGCTTGTGATTTTTGTTAAATGAATTCATGATTTTTATGTTTTAAATTAATTTTGATAGTCTTTAAAAAATTCCCAAAGTAAATCGGCAGAGCCTATACCTACATCAGGGTTATAAAATACGTGTGGAACGTCTTCTAACAATGTAAATTTTAGAAGATGATTTGTGCTATTGGTATTACCTTGGTATTTGGCAGTAATTTCTGACCCTGTAGAATCAATTACTGTATAGTTCGGGTCTAAATCGAAAGAATTTATCCAAGTTTGCATCAAACCATCTATATAAGTGTCTGATAATACTTGGGGGAAATTCATTGGTAATACATCAAAACCTGTCACTTCATTTATTTTATCATCATCAGTACCTATCATTAACTGAATTGGTAAAATACGAGTGGGGGTATATGTATCGTTTTGTGGCAATGTACCTGACATGATACCAATAGCCGCTAATCTATCAGAAAGTTCTATTGCCAATTTACTTGCCATACCACCACCATTTGAAAATCCTGAAATATAAATTTTACTTTGCTCTGTAGAAAAATTAATATTTACTTCGTCTATCATCTGATTAAAAAAAGCGATATCGTCTTTTAATGAAGCGCCTGAGCATACTTCATTCTCTAACTTAAAGCTGTTCCAACGTGTTACTAAAGCGTTACCGCAACCATTATTATTCAAATCATAGGCCCAAGCTGTTGGATATACTACTAAGAATTCATTTGTTTCTGCAAGATCGTTCCAGCCAGAGATATTGTAATGCTTTTCACCATCGCCACTCCCTCCATGTAAATGAAATACTACCGGATAGTTATTATTTTTATTGTAAGATGATGGAACATAAACAATATACTCTCGCAGATCACCACTGATTGTGATTTGAAAAAGCTGTTTGTTTACAACCGGGTTGCTTGCATCTATTATACTCGCTACATCATTATTACAAGAAAACAGTAAAATTAAATACAAAATAAACAATATGTTATAATTGATTTTTTTCATTTTTATTTTCTTTTTTTGACAACTAATTTATAAGATGGTTTAATTAATTAGTAGAATCAATGTATAACTGGTGGGAGTGACATGATAAGTGGCAAGAGACTTAGCTATTCACAATTTTTGGGCAACTTCATCAAAAGTTTGAGTTGCTCTATTAAATTACACCAATCTTCTTTTCTAGCCCTGACAGTTTCTTTAGTATCAAGCCTAGAGTAATAGGCTGATATTTTTAATTTATTATTGATATTTGATATAAAATAGGGCTCTATATTTTCATCTTTATTGTTATTTATAATAATAATTTTTTGAAGATCTTGATAGCTCGTAAGTGTTAAATATCTATCATTTATTGAAATTTCTAATGCACCAGTATTCATTTCTGCTCTGCCGTTTCTACTTCTCATACCATTATCTTTAGCATGTTTTGAAATACTAATATGTGTTTTTATTAGTTTGCCCTTTGCACTTACATAATTTTTTACCAAACTAAAATCATTTATTGACAAGCAATTTTTCTGTTTTAATGAATTTTGCATTGATTTTTGACCATGTATAATGGTAATAACAATTAGAGATAATACTATGCTGTTTTTTAAACTTTTCATTGTGCAATTTTATTTCGTTGGATCATTAACGACCACATAAAATCTCTCATCATTATCAGTAATTTTAGGTTCATAATAAACATTGTCTAATTTGTAATATTCTAAGCCTCTAACTTTAACAATCTTATATCCTTTAGGGAGTGCATCCACTTCTGCATTGACAGGTGCCGCTACTACTTCGTATTCATCTGAATTTTCTGCTTTCTGATAGTATGTGCCATAGTAGTAGTAATAAGGTCTAGCACCTACTCTTATTTTTTTATAACCTATTGGTAATACACGAACTCTTATACTAAGAGGTGCAGCAATTACTACAAAACGTTTGCCTCTAGGCTTGTACCATACACCTCTATGAAAACGAAAATGTACACCTCTAAAAGGGATTCCTGTAAAACCTACGCCTACCTTTCGAACTACTTTACCTCGCTTTCCTCTATAACTATACTTATAGTGTGCTACCGGTTTTGCCTGGGAGGGTCTAAAATGCCTTTTATGGTGTTTTTTAACATGTTGTTTTACTTTGTATTTTTTATGCTGTGCTATAGCATTATTTGTAAAGGAGAAGCATATTAGTATGGCTGCCAATGCTGTAAAAATTTTTGTTCTACTTTTCATGTGTTTATATTTATTGTTTTTTATTGGTTCCCGAGGCTTCGGGATTAGCATGCTCGTTTCATTTGTTTAAAATTTAAATTGTTTAAAAAGTATTATTAATCGCATACAGTAGTGTCTCTTTGAAAAACAAAGAAAGAATTGTTTGCGGCTAATGTTGCCATAAGCTGACATACTTCATCCGGAATTTCAGTAAATAGATTGTTTTTGATGTTTATTTCTTCCAAATTCACCAAGTTTTTAAAATCAATAGGTATTTCTGTAATTTGGTTGTCATTCAAGTACAATTTCTTCAGTAAAGTTAAGTTACCGATGGTTGTTTCCGGAACACTGCTCAATTGATTTCCGGAAAGATATAGATATGCCATTTGAGGTATATTACCAATAGTCGATGGAATACTTCCTAAACTGTTGTTAGACAATGCTAGTGTGTGCATACTTGTCATCCCATCTACTGTGGAGGGAATGTTTGTAATATTATTATTACTTAGGTTAAATACAGTTACGTTAACCAAACCTTCAATAGAATCTGGTAATCCGGTTAAGGCGTTATCAACGAGATTTAAATCAACGAGATTACTAAGATTACCTATGTTTAAAGGAAGTTCTGTAATTGCGTTTCCTCTTAGATTTAAGAACTTAAGTTGGCTAAGGTTTACAATATCATCAGGCAATCCGGTTAAACTATTGTTCATTAAAGTTAGCTCTTCTAAACCTGTCATTCCGCTAATAGTGTTGAGTGGTAACTCAGCAATAGAATTATCGTCTAAATTAAGATGCATCAACATATTTAAACTGTTCATACTCAAAGGTATTTCAGTAATAGAATTGACTCTAGCATCTAAATATTCCAACTGCAACAAATTTCCAATATCGGTAGGTAGTTTTGTGATTCCACCATTGCCGGATATCCATCCATTAAAATATAAATACAACTCTCTTAATTGAGTTAGGTTTGCAATTGTATCGGGCAATTCGGTTAAATCATTCTGCGTTAAATTTAACATTCTTAGACTGGTAAGATTACCTATAGAGGTTGGTAAAAAGGTTATTCCGTTATTAGATAAATTCAGTTCTTCCAACTCATCTAATTCGCCTATGGTAGTTGGTAATGTCAAAAGGTTATTGTAGCTGATATTTAGAGAAATAAGTTTTGTAAGACTATTAATTGTTGCCGGAATGGTTGAGATATTTTTACTTTTTATCTCAAGACCTGTTACATGGCTATCAGTTATAATAACCCCATCCCAACTCAACATAGTTGTATCGGTAAGATCCCAACCTAAATTATTATTCGTATTCTGTTCAGATAGTTCTTTTAATGCCTCATATTCGCTAACTGGAGGAGTACCTCCACTGCATAGTGCCGGATCATCAAGTTCAATCGTGGTTCCGGTAGCAGCAAGTTCACAAACCTCATTGGGTAAATCTGTTAATGGGTTTCCAGATAGTTCTAATATTGTTAAAGAATTTAGGTTTCCTACTTCTACAGGTAGTGTTGAGAGTGAATTGTCATTTAAAAATAGACTAATTAATGTTTCAATATTTGCAATTGCTGCAGGTATTTCGGTCAGTTGGTTTTTTCCCATATCTAAAGTAAAAAGGCTTAAGGCATTTATTACGTCAGGAAAACTTGAAAATTGATTTTCATCTAAATATAAATTTCTTAGTCCTGCTACTGCCAAATCAGCAATTTCAGGAGGTAGTGTGCTTAAATTGTTTTTACTTAAAGATAGTTCATTTAAAAAATTCAATAAACCAATCTCAGCCGGTATTGATTTTATATTATTTTCATTAAGATTTAGGGTAGCCAAAGCAGTAAGATTACCAATTATTGCAGGAACTGAGTCGAGATTTTTTCCTTGTGCATCAAGAACTATAACTTTTTCACCAGAGAGTGAAATACCATCCCAACTCTGCATACTAAAATCATTTAAATCCCAATTTAATGTATTGTTATCATTGGCATTATAGAATGATAATAATGTTTGATAATCATCACTTATGGTAACACAATCAACACCATTGTCAACCCTAAGGTCGGTACCAAAATTTGTTTGCAAATCACATACTTGAGTTGGAATACCTACTAATTCATTATTGGTTAAATCTAGCGTTTTAAGATTTATAAGATCACCCATTTCATTAGGGATAGTTTTCAACTTATTATCATTTAAATATAATTCTTCAATATCGATATGTGCATTAAAGGCAGGTGGTACAAAATCTATTGTATTCTCACTCATATCCATTTTTAAAAGTTTTTTACTCGTTATCAATGGTGGCAAACTAGTAAAAACGTTGTTTTTTGCATGAAACTCAAGAAGCTCTCGCCATTCTCCAGTTATATCAGGAAGTATTGTAATATCATTATCTGAAATATTTAAATAGGTAAGATTGTCCAAACTTCCAATTTCAGGAGGCAGTGATTTAAGTACATTATTATTTACATAAACTTCCGTTAGATTTGTAAGATTCGCAATAGTGCTTGGAATACCTGTTATTGAATTCTCTGACACTTTAAATGAGGTTAACATTTGAAGGTCTCCAATACTTGAAGGTAATGTACTCAGACTCTTATTAATCAAATCTAATTTGGTAACTCTTTCATTTTCAAGTGTAACACCATTCCAGCTTTTCATACTGGTATCATCTAAATCCCAATTTAATGAATTGTTCGAGTTGGCATCATATAATGCTTTTAGTGCTAAATAATCAGCAGATAACTGTGGCGTTACATCAGGCGGTGTAGTACCATCATCACTACTACATGATAATGATACCAACAGCCCAACAAAAACAAAAATTGCTATGATATTTTTATATTTTTTCATCTTTTATAATTTTTTCTTTTGACAATTGATTAATTGGATGGTTTAATTAATTTGCAGACTAATGTATAACTGGTAGGAATTACATGATAAGTGGCAAGAGACTTACACCGGTATTCACAAAAGACCTATCAGGGCTGTAAAGAATGTTGTTTCTCTTTTCATTGTGAAATTTTTATAGATTAATACTTCTTTTATTATGAACCGAAAGTATAAAGTCATTTGATTTATAAAAAGACCTAATGAACAAATGGTAGGAATAATTGGATAAGTGGCAGAATCTTACTAAAAACCTGAGTTCGACCTAAGATTTAATTTACAGAATCCT
>CAYXAZ010000112.1:0-8555 GCA_964463085.1 uncultured Flavobacteriaceae bacterium
TCAAAAAATGACAAGTCTTATGAAAACCACATTTGGAGAATACATCCGACTTTTAAGAAACAAAAATGAATTGACTCTAATTCAACTCGCGTCCAAACTAAATTTGGACTTTGCAAATCTGAGTAAAATCGAAAATGGAAAACGAGACTTTGACGAGAAACGCTTACCTAAACTTGCAAAAATATTCAAACTGAATCTTACGGAATTAAGGAATGAATATCTGACTGACCAAATAGGAAAACATATTTACGAAACGAATTGTACTAAACAACTCTTGCAAGTTGCGGAGCAAAAAGCAGAATATCGTAGAACACTTAATAAATCACTTCAAACACAATAAAATATGAATGTAGTATCATTTTTCGCAGGAGCTGGCGGATTAGATTTAGGGTTTGAAAAGGCAGGGTTTAATGTGGTTTGGGCAAATGAATATGACAAAGACATTTGGGAAACTTACGAAAAGAATCATAAGAACACAGTATTGGACAGACGAAGTATTGTAAATATAGAATCTAACGAAGTGCCTGAATGTGATGGAATTATTGGAGGTCCACCTTGCCAAAGTTGGAGTGAGGCTGGTTCATTGCGTGGAATAAATGACAAACGTGGACAATTATTTTATGATTTTATCCGAATATTAGAGGCAAAACAACCAAAATTTTTTTTAGCAGAAAATGTTAGCGGAATGCTATTGGAAAGACATAGTGAGGCTTTAAAGAACATTAAAGAAATGTTTAAAAACGCTGGTTACACATTATCTTTCAAACTACTAAATGCATCAGATTTTGACGTTCCACAAGACCGAAAACGAGTATTCTTTATTGGTATTCGTGAAGACCTTGACTTTAAATTTGAGTTTCCTCAACCGATTAAGGAAAAAGTAACACTTGAACAAAAAATAGCTGATTTAAAAGATACTGTTGTCCCTGCAAAAGAGGGTAACAAAACGAATAAAGAGAATTGTAAAGTTCTAAATCACGAATATATGATTGGCGGATTTTCTTCAATGTTTATGTCAAGAAATAGAGTTAGAAATTGGGACGAGCAATCTTTTACAATTCAAGCAGGTGGAAGACACGCCCCAATTCATCCGCAAGCTCCAAAAATGAAATTCATTGAACAAAATATACGTGTTTTTGTTCCAGGAAAAGAAGATTTATACCGTAGATTAAGTGTTAGAGAATGTGCAAGAATTCAGACTTTTCCAAACGATTTTATTTTTCATTACAACCACATTTCTGCTGGCTATAAAATGATTGGAAATGCAGTACCTGTCAATCTTGCTAAACATATTGCCATAAGTATTAAATCTCAAATTGAGAATGCAGAAAAGAAACCAAAACGAGTTACTAAGAAAAAATTGGAATTAGAAAATATACTTTCATAATTTATGGCAAGTCAAACAATTAATGGTAAAGCTTTTGAGTATGCTTTACTCTTTGAATTTTATGAACGTTTGAAAAAAATTACAAGTGTTTCGATTACAGAAAACGAACCTTACAAAACAGCCAAAGGCTTTTTTGATAGTTTCAACGAATCTGAACAAGATACTTTTAGAATAACTGCAAGTGCTTCAATCAATTTTCTAATTGATATTGAGCCAAGATTATCAAACGGTATTAAAAAAGAAGATATTTTAATCTTAGAATTAGTTAGTGACCAAGCTGGACAAACTGGAGATGTAAGAGATGTTTTAATGATTCGTTCTTTACAAAAATGGGAGATTGGAATTTCTGCAAAGAATAATCATAGAGCAGTTAAACATTCAAGGTTATCACAAAAAATTAACTTTGGAGAAAAATGGTTAGGTGTTTCTTGTTCTAAAAACTACTTTCTAGAAATCAAACCAATTTTTGATATGCTCACGAAATTAAGAGCAAAAGATAAATCAACAAAATGGACTTCAATTAAAAATATGCACGAAGTTGTGTATTTGCCAATTTTAGATGCTTTTAGAAAAGAATTACTTCGTTTAGACAAAGAAAACCCAAACATCGTAGCGGAAAATCTGGTGCAATACTTAATCGGAAATCAAGATTTCTACAAAGTAATTAAAGGCAATAAAAAAGTCGAAATTCAGGCTTACAATTTACACGGAACTTTGAACTTACCATTTGAAAAGGTAAAACCAAAAGCAAAGATTCCTAAACTAAAATTGCCAACACGATTAATTGAAATTGTTTATCAAGAAAACTCGACAACAACATTATTGGTTTCCTTAAATGAAGGTTGGCAAATTTCTTTTAGAATTCACAATGCTAGTTCGAGAGTAGAGCCATCTTTAAAGTTTGATATTAATTTAGTTAGTGCACCACATACTTTGTTTACGAATCACATATTTGTGAACCGATAAGCGTAACTACCAAAAACAAAAACTTTTAAAAGCAAAACTAACTCTTTAAACTCCCTTCAAACGGAATCCTATTTAAAATACTTCTCCCTAATGTAATTTCATCAGTATATTCCAATTCGTTACCTACAGCAATACCTCGTGCAATAGTTGAAACTTTTATATCTAAACCTTCTATCTGTTTATAGATATAAAAATTTGTGGTATCGCCTTCCATTGTTGGACTCAAGGCAAAAATAATTTCTTTTATTGTACCCAACCTCACTTTTTGCACCAAACTGCCAATTGTTAAATTTTGAGGCCCAACACCTTCAATAGGTGATATTTTTCCGCCAAGTACGTGGTACAACCCTCGAAATTGAGACGTACTTTCAATAGCCATTACATCACGAATATCTTCAACCACACATAAAAACTGTTCATCTCTATTTTTATTAACACATATTTCGCACAACTCAATATCAGAAATATTATGGCAATTTGTACACAGTTTTATATCAGCTCTTAAATTATCTAAAGCAGTTGTCAGGTAAGTAGTTCTTTCTTTTGGTTGTTTTAACAGATGTAATACCAAACGTAATGCTGTTCGTTTACCTATTCCCGGTAACTGAGACACTTCATTGACTGCATTTTCTAATAATTTTGAAGAAAAGTTCATAGTTGCAAATTTATGATTTTAGATTTACGATTTACGATTTTTTCAAAAAAAAACAATTAAAAGTCTTTATTCTCTTTCCTCTAAAAAAACTATATTAGCCTCACTGATTATCATATTAAATTTAGATCGTATATCAAATCCCGATAATTATCGGAACGTAATTCTTAAATCTGCCTAATGAATCCAACAACAATATTATTATTAATTTTAGGATATTTCTTACTATTAATTTTAATTTCATTTTTAACGGGAAAAAATGATTCAAACGATACATTTTTTAAGGCTAATAAACAATCGCCCTGGTATGTTGTTGCTTTTGGTATGATAGGAGCAAGTCTATCGGGAGTTACATTCATTTCAATTCCCGGAATAGTTGGTGGGGAGCAGTTTGCCTATATGCAAGGGGTTTTTGGTTTTTTTATAGGCTATCTTTTTATAGCATTTGTACTATTACCTTTATATTACAGACTCAATGTAACCTCAATTTATCAATATTTAGAACAACGGTTTGGCAAGGTAAGTTATAAAACGGGCGCTTTTTTCTTTATACTTTCTAGAGTTACCGGAGCTTCATTCAGGCTATTCTTAGTTGCATTAGCTATGCAATATATTGTTTTTGAACAACTTGGGGTTCCATTTTGGGCAACCGTTGTTATTTCTATTTTATTAATTTGGATATATACGTTTAGAGGCGGTATAAAAACCATTGTTTGGACAGATACCTTACAAACATTAGCTATGCTCATTGCAGTTGGTGTAGCAATTTATTTGATCAATCAAAAATTAGATTGGACGTATCTTGAATTTTTACAATCTGAAGAGTTTGCTTCAAAAAGTAAAATGTTCTTTTTTAACGACCCTAATTCGAAACAATATTTCTTTAAATATTTTATTGGAGGTGCTTTTATAGCTATTACTATGACTGGACTTGATCAAGATATGATGCAGAAAAATTTGACCTGTAAAAATAAAGTTGATGCTCAAAAGAATATGATAACTATGGCAACATTACTAGTTGTTGTAAACTTCATTTTCTTATCTCTTGGCGCTTTATTATTTATCTATTCTGAAAAATTCGGAATTGAGATTCCTATCGTAGATGGTCGAACAAGAACAGATCTATTATTTCCTGAAATAGCAATGAATGGTAATTTGGGTACACCTTTAGCCATCGTTTTTATCATTGGTTTGATTGCTGCTGCTTATTCAAGTGCTGATAGTGCTTTAACATCACTCACAACCTCTTTTTCAGTTGATTTTTTAAATATAGAAGAGAGACCTCAAAATGAACAAAAACCATTACGTAAAAAAGTACATATTGGTGTTTCAATCTTATTAATAATTGTTGTAATTATATTTAATAATCTCGATGGAAATGTAGTTGGAAACCTATTTACATTTGCAACATTTACTTATGGACCGTTATTGGGTTTATTTGCATTCGGAATTTTAACCAAACATAAAATTAAAGATAAATACGCTTGGGTTGTAGCGCTTTGTGCGATAACCACAACTTATTTTATCACACAAATCCCAGAAAGTGTGATAGGTAACTATCAATTTCAATGGGAAGTATTACCCATAAACGGATTGATTACTTTTATAGGGTTGTGGTTAATCCGAGAAAAATAAATTTTATGAAAAAAATATTGTTATTTTTATTAGTTATTATTTCAATATCATCCTATGCTCAATTCAAAGCTACAGGTTATTTTGATGGTAAAATAGGTCTTAGTTATGCATTCTCTGAAAAATTTCAATCAGAATTAAGAATTGATGATGCGTTAGGTAAAGAGTTTAATTCCAGTTTTAATTTTCAATATAAAATTGTTTCTAAAGAAAATTTCAATATAAATTTAGGTATTGGTGTTTCTTTACAGCCGTTTCATTCTAGCAATGATACTTATGAAAGTGTGTTTTTTCCAGTAATAGTAGAAATTACTCCCTTTTCGAGTATTAAAAATATTGCTTTTGTTTTGGAAACTGCTTATCATAATTCAGATATAAATGAAGATTCCGGTCTTCGAAACTCAATAGGAATACGTTACATTTTTCACAAAAATAATGGAAAAAGACCTTAGTAATCATAGAAAAACCTATCAAAAGGACGAGCTGTTAGAAAAAAACACTCCTGATAATCCTATTGAGCTGTTTAGAGATTGGTTTATAGAAGCTGATGAATCAGAAAACATTCATGAAGCAAACGCTATGAATGTAGCCACTATAGGACTTGACAGTTTTCCTAAGACCAGAATAATATTGCTTAAAAAATTTACTTGGGAAGGTTTTATATTTTATACCAATTATAATTCCGAAAAAGGGAAAGCTATTGCTAACAACCCTAATGTGTGCTTATCCTTTTTTTGGCACAGTTTAGAACGTCAAATTATCATTAAAGGTAAAGCAGAAAAACTTGCTGAAAACTTATCGGATGGTTATTTTGAAACCAGACCAGACGGAAGCAAATTAGGCGCTTGGGCATCCAATCAAAGTGAAGTGGTAAGCTCTCGAGAAAAACTAGATAATGACCTTAAAAAGTATGAAGGAAAATTTCAAAATAGTGAAATACCACGACCGAAACATTGGGGCGGTTATTTAGTAAAACCCATTTCTATTGAATTTTGGCAAGGCAGACCCAATCGTATGCATGATAGAATAAGGTATACTCTGCAAAAAGATTTTAATTGGAAAAAAGAACGTTTGGCTCCCTGAAAAATAATAAAATCATTTATATTTGATATTAAAATCTAACAAAAGACATCGCTAGGCAAAATGAAAACTTTATATATCGTTAGACATGCTAAATCTTCTTGGGAATATCAAGGCGTAAAAGATATTGACAGACCTTTAAAAAAACGAGGCATTAATGACGCTTATTTAATTTCAAAAGTTTTAAAAAGCAAAGTTGACTGTCCAAATGTATTCATTTCAAGTTGTGCTAACAGAGCTTTGCATACAGCAATGATATTTAGCTATACCTTTAATTTTCCGTTAGCAAATCTCAAAATTAGCAAATCATTATATAGTTTTAGTGATGGATATCTAATAAAGACAGTAAAAGCACTTGATGACGGATTCAATTCCGCCATTATTTTTAGTCATGACCATGGCATTAATACTTTTGTCAATAAATTTGGAGATAAGCCCATAGCACATGTATCAACGTGTGGTGTTATTGGCATACAGTTCAAAGACAAACATTGGAAAAATATTAAAAAAGGAGAAACCTTTCTTGTAGAGTTTCCTAAATTTCATAAATAAAAAAGCATTGATTTGAAGATAAAAAAATATGCAGCAATTGATATTGGTTCTAATGCCGTTAGACTATTAATTGCAAATATTATTATTGAAAAGAATAAAGAACCATTATATAGAAAAGCTTCTTTAGTGCGAGTTCCTATCCGTTTGGGTGCTGACTCATTTGTAAAAGGCATCATTAGTGACGATAATATTAAACGATTGATAGATGCAATGAATGCTTTTAATTTACTAATGAAAGTACATGGTGTAGAAAAATTTAAAGCCTGTGCAACTTCTGCAATACGCGAAGCAGAAAATGGTAAAGAAGTTGTAGAAAAGATCAATAAAAAAACGAGTATTAGTATTGATATTATTGATGGTAAAAAAGAAGCTGCAATTATCGCTTCAACAGATTTAAACGAATTAATTGAAAGTGATCAATCATATTTATATGTTGATGTTGGTGGTGGTAGTACAGAATTTACCATTTTTTCTAAGGGGAAAATTATCAATTCAAAATCATTTAAAATGGGAACTGTTCGTCTTTTAAACAACAGTAAAGACACCAATAAGCTTATTTTTAAAGAAGTTGAACAATGGATCAGAACTAACACCAAAGGTTTAAAAAAATTATCATTAATAGGTTCTGGTGGTAATATCAATAAGATCTTCAAAATGTCTGAAAGACCTTTAGGAAAACCGCTTTCCTATATTTATTTAAAAACACATTATCAATTTTTAAAACAGATGAGCTATAATGAAAGAATAACCGAATTAAGTTTAAATCCTGATAGGTCTGATGTAATTATACCCGCTACTAAAATTTATATCAATGCTATGAAATGGAGTGGTGCTACTAAAATTTATGTCCCTAAAATTGGTCTTTCTGACGGAATAATAAAAAGCTTACATCTTGGTAAGTTCGATTAAAAATTCATTGCGAGTCATCCGCCTCAAACGAATAACGTAGTTTTCAATGTTAACCAATATACATTATGAAGATAACCACATCCGCCTCAGGCGGATTCGCAATGATTTTAATTATTTTTTTAACGTTTTATTTATTAGACTCACATATTTATTAGAATTTTCAAGTTCAGGAAAATGTCCGCAGTTACATTCCATATAACACCCCTCAAGTCCCCTCAAGGGGACAATGTTTTAAATTGCCTTCCTAAATATTGATTTTACTCCCATATTTTTTTATACATTGTTATTGTCTAGTTGAGCCTTTCGTCTTCGCTCAAAATAAGCTAAAGTCAAGACCTTATCATCATCATCATATTACTTTTTAAACATTGGTAACGGGTTCAAAGGATGTTTTACAAAATAAGCGGAAGATTGCTTTATCAAAAACCAATGAAACCCTTTATTTGAAATCTTACTTTGAATAGATTCATATTTTGACCTATCCAGTTCGAACAGTTTCATCCCCATAATTACGTCTATCCAATCTGCTTTTCTAAATATTTCTACTGTTTTATTAAATTTACCTTCGTATCTGCTCATTTTATGATGATTATCTATCATTAAAGCAATCTCTTCTATCCAATCTTGTTTATCAACTTTTGTAAGATATTCACTTGCCAATTGTATGGAAGGTTTTAAATAATCAAAAGAATGAGTCCAAATCCCTAAATCATGAAATACAGCTGCTATAGCATACTTCTCGTAATTATTGGCATCATCATCCAATAAAACAGCATAATTATATATGCGATATATATGATTTCTATAAACATTATAATCCGTTTTTAACACATCTTTATATGTTTCAAGTAATTTATCAACTGTTTTATTTTTAGTGATCATTATTTAATTTTTTATAAAAGCCATCGTTTCTTCCAACACATCATCATTCCAAAGCATTCTATAATGTCCTATTTTTTCATACGATTTTAATTGCACATTATTAGTTGATTTAAATACTTCTTCAGAATTTCGATAAGGTAAAATTTTATCGAGCTTATCATGCACCAATAACAATTTTGTAAATGATACTCTATCCAACTTTTCTTCAACTCTTACCTTACGGACATCTTCATGTAATGATTGAGTAGCATTATCGATCATATGTGAAAATGTTTTGTCTGTAATACCCACAAAGTTTTTGAAATTAGTAAAAATCTCTAATAATGAATTTGGTGTGGTTAAAAACACAAATTTATCAACTGTATAGTTTAGTTCAGACATGGTATACGCCGTCATTGCCGAACCAAATGAGTGGGAAATGATTGTAAAGGGTTGTTGTGGATTGATAAATTCTATCAGTTTTTTAAAGGCTTCTTTACATTCGTATAAATTGGT
>CAYXAZ010000113.1:0-8432 GCA_964463085.1 uncultured Flavobacteriaceae bacterium
GGGAAGCCAACAATAGCAGATTCCGCTACAGCGGGATGTTCGTTAACAGCATCTTCAATAGGTGCTGTGCCTAAATTATGTCCGGAAACAATGATCACATCATCGACACGTCCCGTAATTCTATAATATCCTACTTCATCACGTAAAGCACCGTCACCCGTAAAGTACATGTTTTTATAAGCCGTAAAATAAGTATCTCTATAACGTTCATGATTTCCCCAAATGGTTCTTGCTATGGATGGCCAAGGGAATTTTATACACAGACGTCCGTCAACCTGATTGCCTTTGATTTCTTGCCCGTTTTCATCCATCAATGCAGGTTGAATTCCCGGAAACGGTAAGGTAGCATAAGTTGGTTTGGTAGGTGTTGCATACGGAATAGGAGAGATCATGATACCTCCAGTTTCTGTTTGCCACCAGGTATCAATGATCGGACTTTTCTTTTTACCTACATTATCATTATACCAATGCCATGCTTCTTCATTAATAGGTTCGCCAACTGACCCTAATACTTTTAAGGATGATAAATCGTATTTTTCTACAAAGTCTAATTTTTCCTTTGCTAAGGCTCTAATAGCTGTAGGCGCTGTATAAAACTGGTTGACTTTGTGTTTTTCTACTATTTCCCAAAAACGTCCCCAATCAGGATAATTAGGTACTCCTTCAAACATAACTGTAGTAGCACCGTTGGCTAAAGGTCCGTAAACAATATAGCTATGCCCTGTTATCCAGCCAATATCAGCCGTACACCAATACACATCATTTTCTCTATATTGAAATGCGTTTTTAAAGGTAAAAGCAGTATAGACCATATAACCTGCCGTAGTGTGAACCATACCTTTTGGTTTTCCGGTTGAACCGGAAGTGTATAAAATAAATAAAGGGTCTTCAGCATCCATAATTTCAGGCTCACATTCCGTGGAAGCCTTGTCAAGCAAAAGTTGTAACCATTTATCACGACCTTGCTTCATGTTAATGTCTGAATTAATTCGCTTTGCAACTAATACGGTGTTCACTCCAGGGCAATCTTCTAGACCTTCATCTACGATACTTTTTAAATCGATGGTTTTTGTACCTCTATAAGATCCATCAGAAGTTATGACCATTTTGCAATCACTATCATTAATTCGGGTTGACAAAGCTGTAGCAGAAAAACCGGCAAATACCACAGAATGAATTGCTCCAATTCGGGCACAAGCCAATACAGAAATTGCCAGTTCAGGTATCATGGGTAAATAGATACACACCCTATCTCCTTTTTTGATTCCTTGTTCTTTTAACACATTGGAAAACTGATTTACACGCTCGTATAATTGTTGATACGTAATATGTTCAGCTTCTTCTGCTGGGTCATTAGGTTCAAATAAAATAGCAGTTTTATCACCACGAGTACGCAAATGTCTATCTATACAATTTTCAGTAATGTTCAATTGAGCACCTTCAAACCACTTTACTTCTGGTTTGGTAAAATCCCAAGTCAAAATAGTATTCCAGCGTTTGCGCCAAACAAAATGTTCTTCGGCAATTTCTTCCCAAAAACTTTCAGGATTTCGAACTGATTTTCTATAAACTTGATAATACTCTTCTAAATGTTTGATATGGTAATTACTCATTCTTTATTCTATTAATGATCATGTGCCTCACCGGCATTATTAGGAATTCTAATATTATCTACTATTTCTTGTACTTCTTTTGGAGGTTCAGGTGTAAATGATGAGATTATTATTGAAACAATAAAGTTTACAAACATGGCTACGGTACCAAAACCTTCCGGAGAAATACCAAACCACCAATCATCTTTTGTACCACCACCAAACCAATCGAATTTGAATTTCATCATATAGAAAAGCATCAGTAATATACCGACTATCATACCTGCAATAGCGCCTTCTTTATTCATGCGTTTATAAAAAATTCCCAACACAATAGCAGGAAAGAAGGAAGCAGCAGCTAGTCCAAAGGCGAGTGCGACCGTTGCGGCGACAAAATCGGGCGGATTGATACCAAACCAACCTGCAATGATAACAGCAACAACAGCAGAAAGTCTTGCAGCAACTAACTCACCTTTATCTGAAATGTTAGGATTGATTATTTTCTTAATAATATCGTGTGATACAGATGAAGATATTACCAATAGCAGCCCTGCTGCTGTTGAAAGTGCAGCGGCTAAACCACCCGCTGCAACTAGTGCAATTACCCAATTTGGTAAATGTGCTATTTCCGGGTTTGCCAATACCATAATATCTTTATCAATGGTGAGCTCATTTGTCGAAGCATCAGCTACATATTGTACTTTTCCGTCATTATTTTTATCATCAAATATTATCAAACCTGTAGCCTCCCAATTTGAAAACCATTCAGGTAGATCTTCATATTTTTTGTTGCTTACTGTTTCAATTAAATTTGTTCTGGCAAAGAGTGCTATAGCTGGAGCTGTAGTGTACAAGATCGCTATAAATAATAAAGCCCATCCGGCAGATTTACGCGCGTCACTTACTTTTTTAACGGTAAAAAAACGAACGATCACATGCGGTAATCCTGCGGTACCTACCATTAATGCAGCAGTAATAAAAAATACATCAATTTTTGATTTACTTCCTGATGTATATTCATGAAAACCTAATTCCCTGTTTAATCCATCTAGTTTATCTAATAAATACACTCCATCAGTTCCGGCACTTCCAAAGCCTAATTGAGGTATCGGATTACCGGTCATTTGAATAGAGATAAAAATTGCAGGTACCATAAAAGCAAAGATCAATACACAATATTGTGCTACTTGCGTATAAGTAATACCTTTCATTCCGCCAAGGACAGCATAAAAAAGCACAATAAACATGCCGATAATAACACCGGTATTAATGTCAACTTCTAGAAAACGAGAAAATACCAATCCTACACCACGCATTTGCCCTGCTACATAGGTAAATGAAACTATTAAGGCACAAAATACTGCCACTACTCGTGCTACGTTGGAATAATATCGATCACCAATAAAATCTGGGACAGTAAACTTGCCAAATTTCCGTAAGTACGGTGCTAATAACAAGGCGAGTAATACATAACCACCTGTCCAGCCCATTAAATAAACTGAGCCGTCATAGCCATCAAAAGAAATGAGGCCAGCCATTGATATAAATGATGCAGCTGACATCCAATCAGCCGCAGTTGCTAATCCGTTTGCGATAGGATGTACGCCTTTACCGGCAACATAAAACTCACCGGTTGAACTGGCTCTTGACCAAATGGCAATACCTATATATAATGTGAATGTTAGTCCAACTAAAACCCATGTCCAAGTTAATATATCCATAGCTTAGCTGTCTAAATTGTATTTTTTGTCCAATCTATTCATCAACCTGATATATACGAAAATAAGGATTACAAAAATATAAATTGAGCCTTGCTGTGCAAACCAAAACCCGAGTTTAAATCCGCCTATTTTGATAGTATTTAACTGTTCAACTAATAGGATTCCGAAGATATATGAAACCAAGAACCAAACAGATAGCAAGATAGCTAGGTATTTTAAATTTTTTCCCCAATATTTTTGTTGTTTACTCGCATCCATATAGTTAATGTTTTAAGGTTGAATTGATGTTTGGCTGAGCAAGATAAAATATATTCTTTTAAAATTAAAAACTATTTCTATAAACAGTATTTATTTGCGTATCAAAGGTGATTAAAAAACAGTACTTTAGATTTTTTAAAATTTTTATATGATTGAATTCTCAGAACTCATACAAGTTGCAATTGATAATTGGGGAATTATTAGCTTGTTTTTTTTGGTAGCAATATTATATTCTTCAGTTGGTTTTGGTGGTGGTTCAAGCTATTTAGCAATTTTAGCTTTAACAGGGATGAGTTTTATTCAATTTAGAGCTATTTCATTATTATGTAATATTGTTGTGGTAAGTGGTGGAACTTACATTTACTTTAAGAAAGGACTATTCAATTGGAAAAAGGTAATACCACTTGCTTTATTAAGTATCCCTTTTGCTTTTTTAGGTGGTTATTTAAAAATTAGTCAAACTTTCTTTTTTGTGTTGTTAGGATTTACGTTAATTGTCGCTGCACTATCAATGTGGATTTCTAAATACATCGTTGAGTCTCCAAAACAAGGAACACGTAAGTCTGCCGTAAAAGGTGGTTTTATTGGTGGTGTAATTGGATTTATCTCTGGAATGGTAGGTATAGGCGGAGGTGTTTTTTTGGCTCCGGTTTTACATTTAACCAAATGGGATACGCCAAAAAGGATTGCTGCAACAGCAAGTTTTTTTATATTGGTTAATTCAATTGCCGGATTGTTAGGGCAAATCCAGAATACAGATTTTTACTTTGAACCTAACATTGCATTTATATTAATGCTCACCGTTTTTTTAGGAGGGCAAATAGGATCACGACTAAGCGCTTCAAAAATTTCCCCTTATGTATTAAAAAGAACCACTGCTGTATTAATTGCTTTTGTAGGGCTTAGAATACTTTATAAATATCTTTTTTAAAATTTTTTAATCAAAAAGAATTCCCCTAGGCTCTGCCTCGGGGTTTCCGATTTACCTCTCCTTGGGAGAGGTCGGAACTGCTTTTCGCTCCCGATAGCTATCGGGACGGGTGAGGTAAAATACAATCCCGACCGTTCGGGACGGTTTTTGATCCTAAGACCAAAATGAAACCGGTGAAATACCCCTATGGTTCTGCCTCGGGGATAGTCGGTTTCAATAAATTTTTTATTTAAAAATATACCATTCGGTATATTTTTACTATATTCGTCACATGATAATAACAAAAGCAGCAAAAACAAGTCAATATATTATAGAAACGGTATCTCCAATTTTTAATAAAAGGGGATATAGTGGTACCAGTATGTCTGAAATAACGAATGCTACAGGTTTGACCAAAGGTGCGATATATGGCAATTTTAAAAATAAGGAGGTATTGGCACTAGAGGCTTTTAACTATAATGTAAAGTTTATTATTGATAAGCTAAGATCAATTTTAAACGATATCGAATCGCCTGTTGCTAAATTATTTGCTCTTACTAATTTTTATAGAGAATATTATATACATAATTTGCCTCATGGTGGATGTCCTTTATTAAATGTTGCAATAGATGCTAATCACACCAACCCTGAGTTGTTTCAACAAGCCAAGCACGTGATCAAAAAATTAAAAGATGGTATTGTTAAAATGATAGCTGACGGAATTGAAAAAGAAGAAATCAAAAACGATATTGACCCAGAAAAGTACGGAGGGAGAATTTTTTGTTTGATCGAAGGAGCAGTTTTTACTTCGATGATGTTAAAAGAAGATAAATATTTGTTGGACATGATGAATCATATTGATAAAATGATACAGGCAGAATTACAAATAAAATAAATAGCGGTAACATATAGAAACAATAATAAATAGATGCAACAGATAAAATGGTTTGATAGAAAATTCAAATTCTCAGATGAACAAAATATTTTTCCATCTATAATTGAAAGGTTGAGAGGTACTCCTGTTCGTTTAGCGGATAAACTGTCAAAAATAGAAGATTCTAAAAAAAAGATCAAGTTTGAAAACAGTTGGTCTATAGCAGATAATATTGGTCACCTTATTGATTTAGAACCTCTTTGGCAAGGAAGATTGGATGATATTTTGAATAATAAAAAAGAGCTGAGACCTGCAGATTTAGAAAACACAAAAACTGATCTGGCAAATCATAATGGTAAGAACGTTGATATTTTACTGAAAGAGTTTTCTGAAATTCGAAGTATAACTGTTGCAAAATTAGAAACGCTGAATGAAAATGAAGTATATAAATATGCGTTACATCCAAGATTGAAAACTCCTATGCGGATGATGGATCTATTCCTTTTTACAGCTGAACATGATGATCACCATTTAGCAAGAATTACCGAAATAAATAGACTCATATAGTACTAAAATGGATATAAAATCAGATTGGAAAAGTATTCGAATACATTTTAGTAAAAGCTTTAAATCGTGTTTGCATGTGTCAGTTGCATCTGTTGATGCTGAAAATAATCCGACAATAACACCGATAGGTTCTTTATTTTTAAATGATGATCAAACAGGGTTTTACTTTGAAAAATTTCCATCAAAACTACCCAAACATGCTGAGCAAAATAAAAATATATGTGTTTTAGGGGTAAATAGTAACCGATGGTTGTGGATAAAATCACTATTTAAAGTAAAATTTAATGAATATCCTGCGGTTAAATTATATGGTGTCTTAGGTGAACGAAGAAAAGCAACCGAAAAAGAAATTAAAAGATTAGATAGAAGGATGAGAAGTACAAAAGGATTAAAAGGGAATACTTATTTATGGAGTGATATGAAATATGTAAGAGATATAATTTTTACAAAAGCTGAAAAGATAAATTTAGGTAGAATGACTAAATGATTATAAAAAATTTAATTAAAAATATACCAATCAGTATATTTTTTAAAATATTTATAAAAAGATTAGTAATAATGTTTTTATATTAACATTCCTACAAGGTTTTTTAAAACCTTGTAGGTTATAAACACAATAGTAAAATACCTACAAGGTCTTCGAGACCTTGCAGGAGAATTAATAACATAAATGAAACAATTTAAAACAGATAAAAAAGAAAACTTTAAATCAAAAGTAAGGCGGCTCTTTTTTAATTTATTCCCGGCAATTAGAGGAACTGGTGTTTGGGTAAGTTTTATCTCTGTTGATTATAGAGAAATTCATATTCGTTTACCCTTGAGTTGGCGAACCAGAAATTATGTAGGTACTGTTTTTGGCGGAAGTATTTATGCTTCGACAGACCCGTTTTATATGTTGCAACTTATGCATGTTTTAGGAAAGGAATATGTGGTTTGGGACAAATCTGCAATGATAAAATTTAAAAGACCAATTAAAAAAACGGTATTTGCAAAATTCCTTATTACAGATGTAATCCTTAACGAAATTAAAGAGAATGTAAAACAAAAAAACTCTTATACAATTGACTTACCGGTATTGCTTCAAGATAAACAAGAAACTGTTTATGCTGAGATCATGAAAACCATTTATATAGCTGATAAAACATTTTACAAATCAAGAAAAAAATGAAAAGCAGACCCTTAAAAATTATTGGAAGTTATCATTGGGGATTGAAAACAAAAGGCAATCTATCATCTTTTGAAAAAGTACAATTAAGTATAAAGGCATTGTCAATGAGGATGAAAAAGAAGTCTTTTTATGTTTCAATAAATATTGATCCTAACACTATTATATTGCCTGACAGTAAATTAGTTAAGCAAACATTGGAATATATTGATGATGTACATCAAGGGTCAATAAAAAACCACTGTTTAAGAGCATTTATTTTAGGAGAACTTTTCGGTCAACATGAAAAGTTAATGTATGATAAAGAAATATTTGTATTATCAGCTTTGTTACATGATTTAGGTTTAGAAGAAAAATATTGTTGTTTACACGACAATATAGACTGCTTTGCTGTAGAAGGTGCTAAAGAAGCAGGAAAGTATTTAGAATCATTAAATACCATTTCTAATGATAAGATTGAAGTGATTCAAGACGCAATCTCACTCCATTTAAATATAAATATTCCCAAATCAGTAACCGAAGCTTATTTGTTGAATAAAGCATCAGGAACAGATACTATAGGATTATATCTACATCAAATTTCAGATACCACAATTCAATCGCTTATGAAATTATATCCTAGGCAAAATTTCAATAATGATGTACATCAAATGCTAAAAAAGCAATGTGAAATACGACCTAAATCTAGAATTAGTTTTTTATATGCGAATGGGTTTGGTGGTAGATTAAAGAACATAAGTTTTTAAATTAATGAAACAGACATGAAAAATTTAACACGCAAAGGAATAATTAAAGAGATCTTTTACGACTCTGCACCTTTGCGAGAAAACTTTTAAACAGATGAAACGAGCATGTTAAAATTTTTCACACACAAGGGAATGACTCCCGACGCTTCGGGAGCGAACAGCATGTGACCGAATTATCAAATATTATAGACATATGAAACTATACTTAAAAATACTAAAACAATATTATAGAATGATTTCTTTTCTGTCTCCTCAACTAGGCGGAAAGTTAGCCTTTAAACTATTTCAGAAAGTTAGAAATAAGGATATTCGTAAACGAGAGGAAGTATTTTATGAAAAAGCCAGACATTTTAGAATTCCACTTCAAAAAGAAGATCTGCATTGTTATGAATTAGGTAATTCTAAAGGAGAATTAATTTTTTTAGTTCATGGTTGGGATTCAAATGCCGGTAGTTTGTCAAAATTTGCTTTTGAATTAGAAGACAGAAACTATAGAGTGATAAGTTTTGACTTACCGGGACATGCCAATTCAAAATCTGAATATACCAATTTATACGAATGTAAAGAAGCCTTTAAAAAACTGATAGAATTTATCAATC
>CAYXAZ010000114.1:0-8385 GCA_964463085.1 uncultured Flavobacteriaceae bacterium
TTTGGGTAAAATTATTAAAATATCTAGATATTCCTTTTAATTTTACACTTCAAATCTCACCTCTTCTTAGGATTCTGTAAATTAAACCTTAGGTCGAACTCAGGTTTATAATGCTCCATTACAAAATCAAATTAGGTATTATTGAAGATTTTGTACTTTTACCTCAAATTTGATTCCTATGAGATTTCATACAAGAAAATGGGTAAAACCCGGAGATTTAAATCCTAACGGTACGTTGTTTGGTGGTAGATTATTAGAATGGATAGATGAGGAAGCGGCATTATATTCTATTATACAATTAGAAAACTCAAAAGTAGTAACTAAATTTATTTCTGAAATAGATTTTATAAGTTCTGCAAAAAAAGGTGATATTATTGAAATAGGATTAGACGTTGTTAAATTTGGACATGCTTCAATAACATTAACTTGTGAAGTAAGAAATAAAATGACTCGGGAAACCATTATTTCTATTGCCAATATAATCATGGTGAATCTTGATGAAAATGGGAAACCTAAACCTCATGGTAAAACCAAAATAGAATATGTCAAAGACCGATTACATGAATAACAAAGTACCAGATGATAAAGTTTCATTTCAGCATTCCTTCAAAGTAAAATTACAGGATATTGATGCGTTAAACCACGTCAATAATGTTGTGTATTTACAATGGGTACAAGAAGTGTCTTATATGCATTGGGATGTATTGGCGCCTACAACAATTAAAGATGCATCTGTTTGGATGACCTTACGACATGAAATTGATTATTTGAGCCAAGCATATGTAAATGACACCATCACTGTTTATACATGGATAGATGAAACACAAGGTGTAAAATCGACAAGGATTGTGAATATTTACTGTGAAGATAAATTATTGACAAAATCGAAAACTACATTTTGTTTATTAGATAAAAAAAAATTAAAACCAAAACGGATTGGTAATGACATTTTAGAGTTATTTACAAAATAAAAGACACTAATTACACGGATTGACACTAATAAGTTAGATGTCATTGCGAGAGTATCCCGGAGTACAATGTCATTAAGTTAAGAGATATATGAAACCCTTCCGTCTTTAACTTCGTTAAAGCCACCTTCCCTTTTCAGGGAAGGAGTTTTCATTCTAAAATAAATTTACACTTTACTATTTTTTGAATCTATACGTTAATTCCCCTCCTCCCGATAGCTATCGGGAGAGGAATCTCTATTGAAATTACTCGAGATTCTTCACTCCACTCGTTCCTCATTACGTTCTGAATGACATTTCGCTATTAAGTAACTGATTAATAAATGATTACGATATTGATATATCAAACTCACGTTAAATAATATCACTTTTTATTTTGAATATCTAGTGCTACTTTTTGTACTTCATCTAATACACGTAATAAGTTATCACTCCATAACATACTTATTTGATTTTCAGTATAACCACGCTTTACTAATTCAAGTGTTACATTAAAAGTTTCAGAAGCATCTTCCCAGCCATCAATACCACCTCCGCCATCAAAATCTGAACTAATACCTACATGTTCAATTCCGATTAATTTTACCATATAGTCAATATGATCAATAAGATCGGCAACACTTACAGCAGGAGGCAAACCTTTCATCAACTTCATTTTTTTGTTGCGAATCGGAACCATCTTACCTAAGTGTTCAAAGTATTTTCCACGATCAGCAGCAGAAAGTTTACCAATTTCTTCACGTTCCAGCCATTTTACATTCATTGAATCTAGAATTTCTTTAGCAACTTCAATGTCATATTTTACTCGTTTTTCAAACTTTTCAGTATTTAAATATGATTTAAATGCCACGGTTTGCACTACACCACCATTTTCTTTAACCAGTTTTAATAATTCATCATCTAAATTCCGGCTATGGTCACATAAAGCTCTTGCAGATGAATGCGAAGCAATTACTGGTGCTTTTGATAATGAGATCATTTGTTTGATAGCTTCTTTTGAAGGATGTGAAATATCTATCATCATACCTTGTTTATTCATTTCTGCAATCACTTGTTTTCCTAGTTCACTAAGACCATTATGTAACCATATACTATCTTTTTCGCCGGTGTTAGAATCACTTAATTGGCTATGCCCGTTATGTGACAATGACATATATCTTCCGCCAAGATCATAGAATTTTTTAACATTACTTAAATCAGTTCCAATAGGATAACCATTTTCAATACCTATCATTGCTACTTTTTTACCGGTAGCATTAATCCTGCGTACATCATCAGAAGTTAAAGCCAACTCTATTTCATTGGGTGCATATACATTTACTAATCTATGAATTGCATTAAATTTACTCATAGCATTTTCATATGCATTTTTATAACCATTTTCATTTAATGAATCTTGACCGGTATAAACTATAAACCAAGCAACATCTAAACCTCCTTCTTTCATTTTTGGAAGGTTTACCTGATTTTCTAAACGTTGTGAGTAGTTTATCGAATCTGTAAAGTTCTTTATATTGATGTCATCATGCGTATCAAGTGTTATTACCCGTTTATGTATTTCTTTGGCTTTTTTCAATAATTCTTCATCATTTGTTGATTTTTTGGTATTACATGATACAGACATAAATAGGAAAAGGATTAAATAAAAGATAGATTTCATTGTAATTTTATTAGTGAACTCATCTTGGATCCTACTATTAGCTGCAAAATCACTCCCGAAGCCTCGGGATTGTCCTCTAATTTTGTATTTTCTTCGCATCGTAGCCCTGCTATGCTACTCAAAAAACACTTCATTAGAGAACAAAAGCATCCCCGAACCCTCAGGGTTCGCTTGAATACCATAATCCAAGATGAGTTCAGTAGTTATACTGACTTTTAATGTATAAATTTAAATATTTATTTCATATTTTAACTTAAAATTTTCTAAAATTGGTTTTCTATTATTTATCATTTCAATAATATTGACTGTATTAATGTCCCATTAGGGGTGATATATACAGTGTCTAAGTTTATATTTAAAATAAGTTTGTATTATCCATAGATCAAATGGGAAATGTGGCTATGCAAGATTTATTCAACAATATTTTTATTACAAGAAACGGATATCAATTTAGCTATGAAGACGAAACCATTTCAAGTGTTTTAAGTAAAAATAAATGTTTGTAAACTTTATCTGGCTTAGGAAAAATGTTAGTTGGTTTTTTGAATTTTATAGATCCTAATCACGCATTAAATTCTATTGAAGAAAAACCTTAACATTTAAGTTAATTATTTACAGTAATTTAGTGGGATAAATTATTAATACAATACTACTTATTATGCACATTTTTAAATTTTACAGAAACATTTTTTTTATAGTATCATTGTTATTGCTAGGTTGCAAAGAAGTTAAAAAAGATACTGAAGCTGATAAACTAAAAGAAGAAATCAAATCGACTGAAGTAGCAGAAAAAGTATCTAATCAAAAGCTTACAAGTGAGCAGCAAATTACATCTGCATTATTAGCTGCACCCCAAGAAGTTAGAGAGGATGCTAAGATATATGGCTATGATGATGAAGGTAATTTTATAACATTAAGAGAGGGTACAAATGATATGGTATGTATTGCCGATAATCCAAACAAAGATGGTTTTGAAGTGGTAAGTTATCATAAGGACCTAGATCCTTATATGGCAAGAGGCAGAGTGTTAAAAGCAGAAGGTAAATCGTTTACAGAACGTAGAGATACCAGAGAAAAAGAAGCCGTAGAAGGTTCTTTATCTATGCCAAAAAAATCAACTGTCTTACATATTTTACATGGAAAAAATGGTTGGTTTGATATAGATAGTACTAAAGTTAGAAATGCCAATTATCGTTATGTTGTGTATATTCCTTTTGCAACGCAGGCTAGCACAGGTTTATCATTAAAGCCTAATGCTCCCGGACATCCATGGTTAATGTTTCCCGGTAAGGCGAATGCACATATTATGATAACACCAACGTCAGATAAATAGAAATTATTTTGATTAAGTAGTATTTTTATGGAAGCTTTATTAAAGCGTATCTCTAAATGTAATGAGTGTTTAGCTCATTTACCATTAGGTACAAATCCGATACTTACTGCACATCCAAAAAGTAAAATAATTATTATTGGTCAGGCTCCCGGGCTTGTTGTACATAAAAGTAGTATTCCTTGGGATGATAAAAGCGGTGATACGTTGAGAGAATGGCTACAGTTGTCTAAAACAGATTTCTATAATCCTGAAAAAGTTGCACTACTACCTATGGGCTTTTGTTATCCTGGTAAAGGAAAGTCAGGAGATCTACCACCACGAAAAGAATGTGCACCATTATGGCACTCTAAAGTATTAAATTTGATTGAAAATGCTGAGTTAATTGTACTTATTGGAAAATATGCTCAAGATTATTACTTGGGCAAAACTGCTAAAAGAACCTTAACTGATACTGTCAAAAAATTTGAAGAGTATTTACCAAAATATTTAGTATTGCCACACCCTTCTCCAAGAAATAATATTTGGAAAGCCAAGAATAGATGGTTTGAACAAGAAGTAATCCCTGTTATACAGCAAATAGTTAAAAACTTACAACTGTAAGTACAAATTACTGCTATTATAAAGTTTATCAACATTTATTCACAAAAACTATTATTTTTTAAAATCTTAAGAATTCCTTTAGATTTCGTTTATAATCTTGTATCGTTAAAAGCTATGGCTTAATTGATAGTCATGGAATATTATTATAACCTAAAAATATAAAATCATGTTAAAGAAAGTTATTACAGTAGTTGTATTAGCTACATTATTGACCTCGTGTGTTTCAAAAAAGAAATATCTTGAATTAGAACAAAACTTAACTGACACTAAAGGTCAGTTACAAAAAACAACTTTAGAGAAAGAAGACCTTGAAACTAAATTTGCAAAAATTACCAAACGTGTAGATGAGTATAATTCTAAAATTACCTCTTTACAACAAGAAACAGGTGTTTTAAAAGAAGAAAATGACAGAAAGATTGAGTTTAATGAAGGTACTGTAATTTCTAATAATATGCGTGCTAAATTAAATGCAACACTTTCGAATGTATCTTCAGAAGAATTGGCAAAAGCAAAAACATTAAAAGATTCAATGAATATAGCTATTGCGCATAATTTAAAAAAATCAATCAATGCAAGTGAATTAAATAGCAATGATGATATTGATGTAAATATTGATAATACTGTTGTAATGATTTCTGTTGCAGACAGTTTACTATTTAGAACTGCTAGCTATAGAGTAAGTAGTAAAGCATATCCAATGCTTCAAAAATTGGCAGATGTATTAAATGCTGAGCCAAGCATCAATGTTATGGTTGAAGGCCATACAGACGCAAGAACCATCAATACTGCGGGTATTCAAGATAACTGGGATTTGAGTGTAAAAAGATCAACTGCTATCGTAAGATTATTACAAAATAAGTATAAAGTTGCCCCTTCAAGGTTAATTCCTTCTGGAAGAAGTAGCTATGTGCCTTTAACTGGCAATAGTACTAGTAAAGAGAGAGCACGTAACAGACGTACTAATATCATTATAATGCCGGATCTAAATAAATTTTTCGCTTTATTAGCTACTGAGGAAGTTGTAAAACTATAAATTTAAAATTCTATCAAACACTTATTAAAGACTCAATATTTATGTATTGGGTCTTTTTTATTTAATGAGCTCTATATGTTAAAAACCAGATAGATACACTTTATCTAAAGTATTTTCACTAAATTTATATGCATTTATCATTAAAACTTGATAATGTCTAAATTATAAATTTATTAATTATGAAAATGCAAGGCTACTTCTCAAAACAAAATTCAACTATAATATTATTAGGTCTACTATTTATTATAGGATTTTCAACTTCAATACTAGCGCAAAATGAGTATAAACAATATAGTGGTGTAGTTATAGATAGTCAAACTGAAAAACCATTAGTATTTGCCTCACTTTTAGTTAGTGGTACTAATATCAGTACAGTTTCTAATACAGATGGTGAGTTTTTATTAAAAATTCCGAATAGTATAAGCAATGTTGAAATTATAGTATCGTTTTTGGGCTATCTTAAAAAGACAATTCCTTTATCAGAATTTAAAAAAGAAGAAACACGAATAATGCTTATAGCATCTGTAACTAAATTATCAGAAATTGATATTTCTTTACCTTCAGATGCCAAAGTATTGGTACGTCAAACCCTTAAAAAGAAAGGCGATAATAACCTAAATGAGCACTCAATAATGACTGCCTTTTATCGTGAAACCATTAAAAAACGAAAAAAGAATGTGTCATTAGCAGAAGCTATAGTAAATGTATATAAACAGCCATATACATCATTAAAAAAAGATAATATAAAGTTATACAAAGCCAGAAAAAGTACTGATTACACAAAACTTGATACGATTGCTTTAAAATTACAAGGAGGACCTTATAATGCGCTATATATTGACTTGATGAAATATCCTGAATTTATGTTTACCAATGATGTAATTGATCTTTACACTTTTAGTTTTGCTCCATCTACTACAATTAATGAAAAACCGGTATATGTAGTTAATTTTAAGCAACGTGATGAAGTGATAGAGCCATTGTATTATGGTAAATTGTTTATAGACTCTAAAACGTTAGCATTAACAAGTGCAGTTTATAGCCTTAATGTTGAAAACAAAGAGCTAACAAGTAAATTATTTGTAAAGAAAAAGCCTAAAAATGTTTTTGTATATCCCACAAAAGCTGCATATAGAGTTGATTATCGTGAAAAAGACGGAAAATGGTATTATGGTTATAGTAATGTGCAATTGACATTTAAAATTAAACGCAAAGGTAAATTATTTAACTCTGTCTATTCATTGATCAGCGAAATGGCTATTACAGATTGGAAAATTAATACAGATAAAGAAAAACTTAAATTTAAAGAGCGTTTAAGACCATCAATTATTATTGCCGATGAAGCTTCCGGGTTTTCTGATCCTGAATTTTGGGGTGCATATAATGTAATTGAACCCGAAAAATCAATTGAGTCAGCTATTGATAAAATCAAAAAACAATTAAAAAAGGCAAATAGAAGCTAAGATTTTTATTATAACTTACTAAGTTAATTTATAAAAGGTATATCGAAAATGATATGCCTTTTTTCGTTTTTTATTTGTATTAAAACTATATAGTTTATACAATGTGTGATAAACTTCTTTAAAATATTAAAACCACATTTTACATTTTTGATTAAACCTTTTCCATTCTATATGGTCTTATTGATGTTAAATATAAAAATATATGAATAAGGAAAAAATTACAAGTCTACTTTTGGTATTATTTTTTACCATAAATGGACTTTTCGCACAAGATGTCACAACCGTTAATGCACTGAATGATAATATTGGTGATCATCTAGATTTAGAAGCTGTAGCATCCATTTTTGGAGATGCGAAAGATTTAGAAGATTTTGAGGAACGATTAAACGATCCTAAAACGCAAATATCAAATCTAGATTTAAATGAAGATAATAATGTAGATTATCTCAGAGTTGTTGAAACTGCCGAAAATGATACACATGTAATAGCAATCCAAGCAGTTCTTGGAGAAGATTTATTTCAAGATGTGGCAACCTTAGAAGTAGAAAAAGATAATGAAGGAAAAACCAGTGTTCAAGTAGTTGGTGATGTGTATATGTATGGTCCAAATTATATTATTGAACCTGTTTATGTAAATAGACCAGTATTATTTTTACTTTTTTGGAGACCATTTTACCGTCCATATAGGTCTGTTTTTTATTGGGGATATTATCCGAAACATTTTCATTTTTGGCATCCACGCCATGTTCATGCGTATAGAAAAAATGTATATGTACATAAAAACGTGCGTCATTCATATTCACGCACTCATATCCGTAAAAGTACAACAGCTGTACATATTCATAAGAAAACAAGACGTAATGATTTTGCAAAAAATCACCCAAATAGATCATATACTGCAAGTGTAGCCAGAGTGAATAAAACCAATGGCACCAAAAAAAGAGCTTTACAAATTAAGCAATCGGATGGTGATACGTTTAGAGTAGCCGGTGTCAATAAACCTGATGGGACAAAGAAAAGGGTAGCAGGAGTCAATAAAGCTAATGGCACCAAAAAGAGAGCTTTTGCAGTAAAAAAACCTGATGGTAGTAAAAAGGTTGTGACTGTTAAAAAGAAACCAAATACAAAGAAGACACATAAAGCTAAAGCCCAAAAAGGTAAAAGTAAAGGAAAGAAAGGTGCTAAAAAAGCTAAAGGGAAAGCTAACAAAGGCAAAAAAGCGAGAAAAAAGAAAAAATATTAAGGAATTATATATAACCTGAGTTCGACCTACATATTTGTTTACAGTTTGAATGAATTTTTATTCAATTCGTAGGTATCTTTTTGAA
>CAYXAZ010000115.1:0-8370 GCA_964463085.1 uncultured Flavobacteriaceae bacterium
TTAAACCATCTGTAATTTCAAAATTATCATGTAATACTTTAGCTAATGGTGCTAAACAGTTTGTTGTACATGAGGCATTAGAAAACACGTCTTCATCTGCTTTTAACTCTTTATGATTTACACCCATTACAAACATAGGTGCATCTGGAGATGGTGCCGAAATAATAACTTTTTTTGCTCCGGCTGTAATATGCCTTCCTGCTTGTTCTTTAGTTTTAAAAATACCTGTTGCTTCAATTACATATTCTGCTCCTACTTCATCCCACTTTAAATCTTCAGGATTTCTTTCTGCTGTAATTCTAACTTCATTACCGTTTACAATTAATTTACCACCTCTTACATCAACTTCACCATCGAACTGACCATGCACTGAATCATATTTTAGCATATATGCTAAATAATCTACATCTAATAAATCATTAATCGCAACAACTTGAACATTCTCTCTTTGTGCGGCAACTCTAAAGGCTAATCTACCTATTCTTCCAAAACCGTTAATTCCAATTTTAATCATTCTTTTAATTTTATATTGATAATATATCTGATATTCTTAATAATTCTCTATTTATTTCATGTTCGCTTTCAATTGCTTTTTCAATATCTGTAAGTACAATCTTGTTATTAATTAAACCAACCATCACATTAGGTTTACCGTCTAATAAACTCTCAACTGCTTTAACCCCTAACCTACTTGCCAATACTCTATCAAAACAACTTGGGTTACCGCCTCTTTGCATGTGCCCCAATACGGAAACCCTTGCTTCATATTCAGGCAAATTTTCAGTTACATACTCTGCCAATTCAAATACATTTTTCCCTATTTTATCTCCTTCAGAAACTACTACTATACTTGAAGATTTACCACTGCGTTTACTTCTTTTTAAGGATTCTAATAATCTGTCTAATCCTAAATTTTCTTCCGGTATCAGTATCTCTTCTGCTCCTGCACCTACTCCGGCATTTAAGGCAATAAAACCGGCATCGCGGCCCATTACTTCAACAAAGAACAATCTATTATGAGAACTAGCTGTATCTCTAATTTTATCAATAGCCTCAACAACTGTATTGAGGGCTGTATCATAACCAATCGTATAATTGGTACCGGCAATATCATTATCAATGGTTCCGGGAATTCCAATAAAAGGAATGTTATACTCTTTATTGAAAACCATTCCTCCTGTAAAAGTTCCATCTCCACCAATTAAAACCAATCCATCGACTTTAGCTTCTTTTAAATTTTCATAGGCTTTTTTTCTACCTGCTTTCGTTCTAAATTCATCTGATCGAGCTGATTTTAAAATGGTACCACCTTTACCGACAATATTTTTTACACTACGGGCATCTAAAACTGTATAATCTCCCTCAATCATACCTTGATAGCCTCTATAAAAACCAATACAATCAATCTTATAATAAGAACATGCTCTAACAACAGCACGCAAGGCAGCATTCATTCCAGGGGCATCGCCACCGGAAGTTATCACTGCAATTTTCTTAATCTGTTGCTTCATATTTTAAGTTTTTCAAGACACACAAAATTATAAATTATTACGCTCATTTAAGGCGATTTGACAAATTTTATACGAAAACGTTATAGTCTTGTCTAGTAAATAATTGAAGTTTATAAAAAACTATTACTTTTTAATAGAATCTTTCTTTTGAGTAACAAAGTTTATCAATTTCTTTTTTTGTATCAAACTGTCTTTCTTCTTTTTTCTTTTTGCTTTCTTCTTTTTGCTTTTAAAGATTTTTTCTCTTAACTCTTTTCCATTATCAAAATCTACACGCCACGAAAGACCTAAACCTTGGGTATAGCCTTCTACATCAGTCACATCATACTCAATATCATTCTGTCTACTATACGCTTTGGCGCTAAAAGTACCATCTTTATTTAATGGAAGTTCTACTTCTACTTCACCAATAATACTGGATGTTGTAGTTGTACTTACCGGTACACCAACTTTACCATTTATAATAAGTCTATCTGCAATTACTGTAGAAACTGATATCCCCAGTTGATCATTTAATTGATAGGTATTCACATCATTTCTACTGGCTATATCATAGGTTAAACCTAGTTCAAATTTATCACCTTTACTTTTAATAATACCTGAAAGTACACTGGCAATTTTTTCTGAAAGTGTTCCTGTTAAAGCAGCATTACCGTCAAGACCAACAATACCTTCTTCTAAATTAATAAATGATCCTGCTGTAAGTAATGAAAAAAACTGTGTCATTTTAGTATCTTCATTATTTAATTTAAATTGTAACTCTGAATTTAATACTGAATTTTGGTTGGGTAGTTCTACATCAAAATCTATCTCTGAATTTAATAACTGACCCGTAATTTTTGCAATTAGATCAACATCAATTTTTCTGTTACTATTAATATTCTCTAATAATACAGATGGGTTGGCTTTGGTACTATATATTGCATTAATATTTAAAAAGGCATCAAACGGGTTTCCATTCCAAACCACTTGTCCACCCGGTTGTACAATAAAATCTTTATTTACAATATTTCTAAACTTATAGATACCATCACTAACTATATAAGTACCATAAATTTCAAATTTACCTCTAGTATTTATTTCAATAGACATATAGCCATTACCACTACCTCGTAATATACTACCTGTATTTTTATCGACTACTATTTCTACAACAGCATCATCTGTAACTTCTAATCCGAAATTTAAAGTAAGCCCCTTGACTACATCAAAAATTATTTCTTCTTGTTGATTATTATCAATTTTACTTTCAATATTAGTAATAAAATTAATAAGCTTAGAGTCACCAATAGTAGAAACATCGTTTAATGGAATGATGAACTCTGTACCTGCTTTGGTTTTACCATTAACATCTATAACCAACTCATCTGTATATCCTTTAATAGTTGCATTCCCATCCATAAAAGCGGTGCCATAATATAACATATCCTCTTTTTCTTCAGTATTTAACACTAGTAAATTATCAGTATCTACAGCCAAATTTAAAAACCATTTTTCAAATTTATGGTGAGTGATGATTCCTGAAAGTATCCCTTCTGTATCTTGCACAACATCTAATAAAGTAGCGGGTAAAATTTTAAAAGTTTGATTCGAAAGTTCTACTTTTGACTTACCAATCAGATCATAATCAATATTTAAATATGGAATTGCAAAACCTGTTTTTTCTAAATATAAATGACCATTGATATCGGGATTTTCTAACACTCCAGATATAATTCCATTACCGGAAACTTCTCCTCTGATATTATTTATCACATCTTTTCCAAGAGGATTCAATATTTGCAGATTAAATTTATCAATATCGTAATTTGCTAGAATGGTTGTTTTATTATTAGAAATATCAATTTCTCCATTCACAAAAAAACCATTACTATATTCATTTTCTAGCCTCGCCTCTATCGCATATTGATTAATGGAATTATGCCCTTTTGCTTTAATGTATAATTCGCCTTGTTTATAGTCATTGGCATAAAAATCATTAATCATTATATCTGCAGTCGGAAACACTTCTCCGTTACTTTGCCTATAATTAATACTACCATTTACCAATCCTTTTAAGTCAAAATTTTCGATAAACGGTGTTATTCCTTCTAACTTAACATCCTTTAGGTTTAATGTAACATCTTTATTGTTTTTTCCGCTTATGACTCCTGCAAAATCAATTGCCTGTTCTTCAGAAAAAACTTTGACCTTATCAAAAGCAAAAGTATGTAGGGCTTTATCAAAAACTACTTTATTTTGTTTATTATTGGTAGGATTAATTTGCCAAATATTATCTTTAAAATTAATATTTGATTTTTTTAAACCTATAACTGACATATTATTTTCATTGATGGTATGATAAAAACTCAAATCAAATTTTTCTTTTAAATTTTTACCGCCAACAAAATCTGTTCTAAAGAACAGTGTATCATTTAATGTTACGTTTACTAAATTTAAATCGGCAATATTGTAATGTTTTGTGTTGACTTTATCAATACTTAATAAGGTATTATATAACGGGTTTTTGTTGTCAACCTGTAAACTTATATTTTCAACAATAGTCTGATATGCCTCTACTTTCGGGGATTTAACAGTAAGTTCAAATTTTTGTTTATCAGAATTAATTTTTCCTTTTATTGATGTATTAGCCCCCAGCTTAACTTCAGGAAAAAATACGTCGACAATTTTATTATAAATTTTAAAATTAAAATCAAGAAACTGGCCTTCTGTAACATTTGTTGGCTTATAATTTGTATAAATGCTTCCTAATGAATTAATTGCTAATCTACCTAATTCATTAAACTTAAAACTACCTTTAACTCTTCCGTCAACAATATCGGTTGAATTCATAGTTATTGTTCTGGTACTATCTTGAAATACGGATGTTATATTAAAATCTTTAAAATAATAACTATCATTCTGATTTGTATAAGAAGCATTAGAAAAGTTGATTTTTCCTACTAAATTATCAAGCGTATTTCCTTGTACTTTAATGTCTATTTTCCCTTTTAAAATAGCCATTGAGTCTCTTTTAAAAAGGTTTAGCTTATTAAAATTAGAAAAACCTACATCTGCAACAAAATCAAATTTATAAACCTCAGATGATAAATCTGCCAAGCCCTTAAAATTCATTACTAAGTTTTTATCTCTGACGACTAAACTACCGTTAAAATGCTGATTCTTAAAAACTCCGTTTATAGCTATATCGTTATATGTATATCCTTTATATTGATGTTTTGAAACATTCCCCTTAATAGAAGTATTTATATTCTCTAATGTAAAACCTGTACCATCAACATCAGCTATTAGTGACAATTTACCAACAAGACTATCATTCACTATTTTACCAAATTCTAAATCAACAAATTCAACATGACCTATATATTTAGCATTATCAATATCATCAATATTTGTTAGTTTTAAACTTGATATTGTTTTACCCAAACCACTATTGATTGTCAGCTTTGCATCAACCAATTCATTGGTTAGATAAATTTGTCCTTTGGCACTAAACCTACCAAACTTCTCAAAAGTAGTAGGCAATGTTTTACCCAAAATATTTGGCAAAAGTTGCTTCAAGTTTTGATAATTAGAAGAAAGGTTATAAACATATGCATTTAAAGAAAATCCTTTCTCTGTATTCACTGCATTTTTAAAATGAAAAGAACCGTCAATGATTGAGTTTCTGTTTGAAACTAACTTTAAATTTTTTAGCGTAAAGTTATTTAGTGTTCCTTTTACCTTAGTTGTAAAATTTACTTTGTCATTTTCACCTAACTCATCATAAAATTTATGTAAGTCTATTAATGATACATTTGCTTTTATAAAATCGGCTTCTATATCAACTTTATTATTAAAATCGGCTAAGTCTTCTCTTTTATAATTGAAAACGATTTCAGCATCAATAGAAGAATTTTCAGTTACCAGTTTTGTATTGGCAAATGTCATTTTACTTCTGGTATAAATAAAATCAGTAGATAAATTGGTTACCTTTATACCATGATCTTCAATTAGTGAAACCTCTTTAATATTTGCATAAACATTTGGTCCTTCTATTTTAAAGTCATCAACATATCCATCAATATCCTTATAAAAAACAATAGCTTTTTCTCTCTTATTCTCGTCAAACAGATAAAAATTGGTGTTTAAAAGTGTAACTTTTGAAGAAGTTAACAAAAAAGGTGGTGAATCAGGGTTTGTCTTCTTATTGTCAAATTTATCTACGAATATGGAGAGGTTGTCATTATCTTCACCTTTATATTTTTTCATATAAAAATAGACGCCATCTAATTCAATTTCATCAAACTCAAGTTTATTATCTAATATGCTTTTATACTCGAATATTGAAGTAGTTAATTTGTCAATGTAAATTAAAGTGTCATTATGATGATCTTTAATCTCAATTTTTTTGAGTTTAATATTCCCTAAATATGACAGGTCAACCTTTTTAACAACAATATTAGTATCATATTTTTTATTAATCTTATTTGTAACAATTTTTGCAATGCTCGTCTGAACTACCGGAAGGGTAAAAAGAAACATCAGCAATACCGACAAAAGCAATAGAATCACTACTGTTCTCAGTATTATTTTTTTTACTCGTTTGATAGTTTTAATTGTTTTAAATTTGCCTGCCTAAAATTACATAATTTATAGGTACAATTTTTGTGCCTAACTAATAAATGTCAACTAAAAAGTCAACATATATTTTAGCTATCGAGTCATCTTGTGATGATACGAGTGTTGCTGTATTACACAACGACAAAGTACTCTCTAATGTTGTCGCAAATCAAGAGATTCATTCGCAATATGGTGGTGTAGTACCTGAGCTTGCTTCTAGAGCACATCAGCAAAATATTGTTCCGGTTGTGCATCAAGCATTAGCAAAAGCGAATATTGACAAAAATGAACTACACGCTATTGCTTTTACAAAAGGACCCGGACTCATGGGGTCACTATTAGTAGGTACTTCATTTGCTAAGTCTATGGCAATGGCATTGGAGCTTCCTTTGATATCTGTAAACCATATGCAAGCTCATATATTGGCACATTTTATTGATAGTAAAAATCAAAGTAAACCTCCTTTTCCGTTTTTATGTCTTACCATAAGTGGAGGCCACACCCAGATAGTTAAAGTAACTAATTACTTTTCAATGGAAATTATTGGTGAAACGTTAGATGATGCTGTAGGGGAAGCTTTTGATAAATCGGCAAAAATACTGGGCTTATCTTATCCCGGAGGCCCGTTAATTGATAAATATGCGCAATTAGGGAATCCGAAAGCTTTTGAATTTACGCATCCAAAAACAAAAAACAAATTAGACTTTAGCTTTAGCGGATTAAAGACCGGAATACTGCGTTTTATTCAAAAGAATATAAAAGATAATCCAGAATTCATTAAGGAGCACCTAAATGACATTTGCGCTTCTATTCAGTATACCATCGTTAGTATTTTAATGAATAAACTAAAAGAGGCTTCAAAACAAACAGGAATAAAACATATTGCTATAGCCGGTGGTGTTTCAGCAAATTCAGGAATTAGAAATGCACTATTAGATGCTGAAAAAATAGCTGATTGGAAAACCTATATTCCTGAATTTGAATATACTACTGATAATGCTGCGATGATCGGTATAGTTGGTTATTATAAATTTTTAGACAAACAGTTTGAAGATCTGTCTGTTACTGCTAGTGCTAGAATGAAAATTTGATGTTCAAATTTTATTCTTCATGTGTAACTTATTAATAATCAGACGCTATACTTTTTATAAATTTAGGTTAATGCACAGTCTGACGGTTAGGCTATGATTTCGTTGTGGACAAATCCGTTAGGATTTTCCGCTAAAGAAATCAGCCGTGTTAAATATACTAAACTTTGGTGTGGCACAAAACCACAATGAATTATAGCCATTGTTGGCAATAGTTTTTAATCTTTTATTGTTATCGTTTCAGATAACAAGTCAATAGTTAAATTATAAATTTTGTTTTGAGTTTCTAATTGTCGTCTTTTTAAATACTCAACAATATAGTTTTTTGTCATTTTAGACAATTTTTCACTTAGCCAATCTCTTAGTGAACGAATTTTTAATATAGAGTCCGGATGATACTGGCTTACAGAAATCTCCTTATTTCTATACGAAAAACTATATTCAACGAGTTGAAGTAAAAATCGTTGGTAATTTATAACTGTCCCACCTAAGGAGAACTTCTATTGAATATTTTTATTCTTACTCTTATAGACTGATACAAACCAGAGAACGCCTATACCTATAAAGAATATTCCTAAACCGGCCAGAATGTAAAACAATAATTGAGATGCTATTA
Organism: uncultured Flavobacteriaceae bacterium; assembly: GCA_964463085.1. Classification (GTDB taxonomy): domain Bacteria; phylum Bacteroidota; class Bacteroidia; order Flavobacteriales; family Flavobacteriaceae; genus Aureibaculum. Next base: position 7,818 of record CAYXAZ010000115.1, read on the forward strand.
ACGCATGTTCCATTTCTATTAATTTTTAATTAAACATTTAATAAATTTATCTTGATTAAATTCTTACAAGCAATCATCCTATTTAATAATCTACTTGAAAATTTATTTCTACTAATTAACATTTTTTTTAATTGTGTCTCGTAAACTTTGTGCATAACAGTGTTGCAACAGTTTTTATTTTCATTTAATTGAGTTTGACGATTCAAAATTCAGATTATAGTTTTGCTTTTGGAAATTTAAATTTCCGAATTGTTGTTTTTTAGTGATGAGTTGTTCAAATGTTCGTTAAGACACCTAGTTTACAAAGTTAAAGGGACATTGTTTACACCATATTTTGACTTAACCTTATTGATACTTGTTTGTCTCTAATATTATTTTCATTAAAGAAACCTAAAAATACGTTTCTATAAAATACTATTACTTTCAGTTTAAAAAACAAAGATAGCAGAATAGAACCAAACTTTTAGTCTTGCTTTTATCTGCTATTTTTTATATACGGCTTAAGTTTACAATTCATTATATTTAGTAAATAATCAGAAAGAACAAAAGAGAG
>CAYXAZ010000116.1:0-8337 GCA_964463085.1 uncultured Flavobacteriaceae bacterium
TATTAAGGCACCAATCATACATACTGTAAAAGTATTTTCTATTCAAGGAAGTTTACTGATTGAACAGTTTTATAATGAGGTTGATAAGGTTCATTTACAACTTAAAAATTTGATTTCCGGACTTTATATGCTACAAATTAATAGTTCTAAATCATTTAAGTTTATGGAAGAACATTTTTTTCAATGTTGTTATTGTGGTGAACATATATCAATGTTATTTGATTCGAGTATCAATAATCAGAGTTATATAGAAGATTGTGAAGTATGTTGTAATCCGATTCAAATGAATCTGGTATTTGAGAATAGAATATTAATTTCTTTAGGTATTGTGAATATAGGGCAGTAGTTTCCAACAACACAAACCTCCTTCAAAACATTCTATTTAACATAATATAAATTATAGGACATTTATAGAGTAATTTCTGTATAGCGACTTTAGGAGCTATTTGACATAATAATAGATATGATGCCTTTAGGTTCATATCGGCAATTATTATGTTAAAAGAAATTACGGCATACTAACGTAAATTCAATAACCATCCCGTATTGTTGTCTATTAATAATATCAAACATGAAATTTCCTATAATTCGATATTATGTGTAAATATCCCATTACCATTTCGTTTCTATACAATATTCAGTACTCGGGTCAAGAAAATTCCGTTTACTAGATTATCGTATTTTTCATATTCTGTACAATTATCTATAAAATTTTAAATACGCGATTCTAAGCGATTACGTTTCTAACACAAAAATGTCCCATAATTTGCCGTTATGTAAAATTGCCGCTAACAACCCGCATTATTGCTTTTTTAAAATAATTAGGCTTTGCCTTAATTTTTTAAAACTCAATTTACAGCCGCTTGCCAACGCCAAAACAAAGCTTCACTTTTAGTAGCTTTTATAATTCAAATATTTAAGAATATTCTCGTTTAAAAAGTTTTATGAACATCTCGTAAGGTTGTCCGCAAGAGTATAATTTTTAGGAAATAAAAAATCTATACACTTGCTAGTTATTAGTTTCAATTTACCTTTTCTTGCAACCACTTCAGCCAATTCTTCATTATCTTTTGTCTTAACACACTAATAATTTAAGATGTCTGGTAGACATTTTAAATTATTACTAAAACAAAAATTCTAATTTGGTATTTTAAAAATTGATACTCAATCAATTCTTTAAAATAGTATCTAATTTTGGAAACAACCCGCCCGAACGTACCTTTTCGGTACGGGCGGGTTACGGCTCGAAACGCTATATTTTAAAGATGGTCGAAATTTCTAAGACTTATTTTTAAATTGTTGATTATTAGTAAAATTAATCATAATCTTAACTAATAATTTAAAACATAGACGCTTTTTCTCGCCTATTGTTTTCGCCAAAATTATATGAGGCCGAAAAAGCCCTCCCGCCAGCTGGCTCATTCGCTAAAATAGTCCACAGGACTATTTTTTAACGCTCTGCCCTATTTAACATAATGTTATAATTGGTCAAGCATATTTTCTAATGAAAACTCACTTAGTTTTTGCATTCCGTTTTTAAACACTTTAATCTCCCAATTTGACAAATGTGGAAAACTACTGACTTTATTCTCAATAAACACAAAATCATCTGGCGTTGCCAACGTTTTGGAAGGTATTAAATATAAATTTATAGGTTCTTTATCAAAAATAAGCACCAAAGCAACCCAAAAGGTATCTTTTGGTTCTCCTAAATCTTGTTTTAAGATTTTAACACTTCGCTCCTTATTTAAATTTATAGGTTGTAAATAGATTTCGTGTTGATTTCCAGTATTGGTCTCTAATATAAAATCTACGCCTTCCCTCCCACTTTTGTTTTGTGAAAATTCAAGGCTATATCTCGTAAATTCCTGTTTTATAAAGTGTTGTGCGTATTTGTTCAGTTGGTTCATTACTACTGGTAAAGTTATGAAATTAGTTATTTAAAATGATAATCTCTCTTGTTATTTTACTATGCCATTTTATTAAATTAAAAAAGGGGAAAATCCCCTTAGGATTTTGAATTTCATTTAGTTAATTTAGTAAATTCAATTTTAACCTGTTTTAAACTAAATTTTTTGTGAGTATAAAATTTATTGAAGATAAAGAATTTGATTTATCTAAACCTGAAAATCAAGACCTACTTGGCACAAAGCCATACGCGGAAACTCTTTTTGAAGTAATAAAAGAATCCAAAGGAAAACAAAATATTGGATTATTTGGTGGTTGGGGAAGCGGAAAATCTACTATTGTAAAAACTTTAGAAAAGTTCATTGCTAAACATAATAAAAAAAATGGCAGCAATAAAATCGCATATTTCAAATACGATGCTTGGAAATACTCTAATGATGATTTTAGAAGAAGTTTTATAAAAAGCCTAAACAAAGAATTTAAAGTACTTAAAGAAAATGCAATAAAAGAAAATGCAATAAATGAAATACTATATAATGAAACAACTACTCAAGATACTTCTAAAACTAAAGTAGGCATAAATTATCCGCAAATTATCCTCTTATTAATAACAGCTATTATTTTACTCTTTGTAATTGGAAAATTTATTTTACCAAGTATTAAAAGTGATGATATTAAATCAATTTTAGTATTAGTTTCTCTTTTAGCCTCTTTTCTATTTTATATTTCTCGAGATACCTTTCGAATCATTCCATTTACTATAAAACAATCGAGATTAATTGAACCAGAACGATTTGAAGAGACATTCCAATTAATTGTCAATAAGATTTTTGGAATAAATAAAAATTGGATGGATAAGTTTAAAGATTTTTTTAAGACAAGTTTAGACTATAAAAAAATTGTAATTGTAATAGATAATCTTGATAGGTGTGATAATGATAATTTAAAGGAGACATTAATTACAATGAAAAACTTCCTTGAAAATGAGAATGTAATTTTCTTGCTTCCTGTAGATGAAAATGGTGTTACATCTTTTTTAGATAAAAATACAGAAGATGCTGAAGAATACTTAAGAAAAATCTTTCATCAAATAATAAGGCTCAAAAAATTCACTCCGAAGGAGTTAGTTGATTTCACAAAAAAACTGAATAAAAAATATAATCTCAAATTATCTAATAAGGCTATTTGGCTCATTTGTCAAGAATTCACTACAAACCCGAGAAAAATTATCCAATTTTTAAACAATTTACAGACAGAGAAAGATTTAATAATTAGACAAATAGATGAGGGTTATATTAACCTTGAATTTGATCAGCAAGCAAATGATTTTCTAATAAAACTATTAATTATTAAACAAGAATGGAATCCATTGTATAAAAAACTTCTCGACGATATAAATTACCTAAATAAAATCAATATTGGTTTAAAGAATATTATCAAACAAAAAAAACTTAACTATATACTAAATACTGGAAAGCAAGAAATAGAATTGACAAGAGATCAGAAAAGATTTTTTAAACGTAATATGGAAGTACATTTCCAAAATGTAGAACCATTTATATTAAATATTGATAGAGATAAAGATGTTCCTGATGAGCTTAAAGGTTATATAGAAAATGGTGAATTAGATGAAATATGCGAATTGTTATCGATCGATTTTGAGAAAGATGTACCACAAGAAACTATAACTCTTCTTTTGAATCAAATAGAATCTGTTTTTGATTATAATAGTAACAAATTCGACGATTATAATTTTATTGCTCTACCAGTTTCGGAAATTCTAAATAAGTTAGTCAAATACGAAATCGTAAAAAAAGAAATCAAGCATAACTTTAAGAACTTGTCTTTTATTTCAAGGATATATTCTGATAATCAATTTTCCAATTTAATAAGCAACCTTAGCTTAGGTAGAATTAAGGAGTATTGTGAATCAGCTAATTGGTTTTATAATGAGATCAAACTCAAATCACCTTACGATAGGCTTTTAAGCTATTTAAATGAATCTTTAAAGCCTAATGTAGAGATTAAAGGGATACATGTTAGAACAAAGGCCTTCTTAGAAATATTCAAAAATGATACTCTTTTGATATCCGGATTAAGTAAAAATCTTTCTAATAAAATAATTACCAAACCTGAGTTACTTAACTCATACGATATTTTTAAAACTAATTTAGGTGTTGCTAAAAGCATACTAAACGATGATTTTTTTTATGAAATGTTAGAAAATCTTTATGAAGAAAAGATAGAAAATGAAGAATCAATCAATCGATTGATTTATTTAACTGATAAGTTTATTGAGGAAGATTATTTGACAGAGAAGTCAATTTTAACTAAATATTCAAACTATTATGTCAAAAAGGTTAAAAACGAATATATTACGATACCAAACACAACTCCCAATAAAATATTCGAATTATATGATGAAGTTAGTAATTTAAAAAATTTAATCCCAAAATCAGAATTAGAAGATTTAGAGCTTGATGAAACAGTAATAGCTGGAATTAATGCTAAATTGAATTCTGCTTATAACGCTGCATTGGATGATGATGATGTTGAGTTTTACATTGCATTCTTTAATCTGGTTTGGGAATACATGTCTTTAAATCATAAGGAGTTTTATGACTCTCAAAATATTGAAAAGTATTTTAATACCTTTTTTAAACTAAATGATTTTGATAGAATAAGTTTGGCCATTAATGATATATATATTAGAGTGGTTGAATTCTTTATACCACATAATTGGAGCTTTTTTGATCCTTTAATAAATAAGCTAGATGTAGATAAAAGCATTAATTATATGAAGACCTTAATGTTAATGTTTAATAAAAGCACTGCTAATAAGGGTCTCTCATCCACTCAAAAAAGCACTATGATTGACAGTTTAATATCATTATACATATATAAACGATCCATAAACTCAACTCGTCCTATTATTAAAGGTTGGCTTGAAAAAGTTGAAAATAAGGAAAATACTTTGTTTACTGACTCAATTGAAAATTTAAGTTATTTGGACCTTGAAAATTATGTATATAATATACATAATTTAAATAATAATAGTTTGATAGCTAATTCCTTTGAATTATATATATCGCAAATCAGTGAATACCCAAAATTTAGAAAATTCCTAAATCATTTATATAAAAACTATGATTCTTCGTTTCAATTTAAAATACTTCAAAAATATATTGACTTGAAGGGTATTTCAGACTTTGACTGGTTAATTTCTACAAAGAAATATATTCATAAACAAGCATTAAACAATTTAGTTAAGCAGTATGTAAACAATTATTATAATGATAAAAAGCTTAATTCAAGTTATCTGAAAAATCTATTGAAGTTGGAAAAAAATGAAATCTTTTCATCTACTAAAAAAAAGATAAGCGAATTTTTGGAAGGGTTATATCGTCCCACTACTTATCATAGAGCAAAAATTTCGAAGTTAAAACGAAAGTTAAATTTATAAGCGTTCCACTCCACACACATTTCGCTTCCCTCCTTACGTCGTCGCAAAAAGAGTGTTCCATTACCAGTGTAAAAGGGTTATTTTAGTTAAACTTTTAAGGAGAAATGAAGTGATATATTTCGCTTTGACCAAAGCAAAAATAACATAACGCAGAACATTATAGTACAAATGCTATCATTTGGTTTATATGAGGTTTGTCTATTTGTAAGTTATAATGCTATTTTAAGTAAAATTTCTCATAGACAAAGTTCTTACATAAGAATATTCTTTTTAACTCCCTTTCTTAATACTTTCACTATAACCAAATAACAAGCCAATTCCTAGTCCAATTAATGCAGGGATTTTAACGGCTGAAATTATTTCTATATCTTCTTCAAATGGAATTAAAAACAAACTTGGTATTGTCAAAAATACAACCACGACCATTCTTATTATTAGAAGAACAAACCAATCCGAAATCTCAATTGCCCAATCCCAAGCATACATGCCAGCTAATGCAATATATGTTATAGCTGAAAAGCTAAATGCATAGCCAATTCCCATAAAAATTGAATTCCATATAACTGATAACGTATTCTTCACAATTTCTTAGTTTAGTTATTTAATAAACAAACAATACTATGGCTAAAAATAGATTTCGTATTGCTATTTTATTTTATATACACTAATAGGTACTATTTTTAAGGATTGTTACATTATATTTAGCTGCTTTTTTAAACGGATTTTTTCCAGCGCTACCTATTGAATTTAATCTAATAATTACTATTAGTTCATCTGTATTAATAATCTCTTCTTCCTTTTCACCAATTTTAAGTACAAAATCTTTTATTATTATTTCATTAATGCTTTTCGATTTTCTTAACTGGAATGTCACTTCTTCTTCATTAACATCCAAATCATTAATTCCTAAAAAATAATTGTTATAGGATTTGTAATAACCTTCTTTAAGCCATCCATTTTCGCTTAAAATTATTTGTTGAGCTTCTTTGTTTGTTAATTTTGGTTTTGTATTTTCAAATAATGAAATCTTATTTTCAGTCTGATTTATTTTATCTGCGAGATCAATAGCTTCACGAATATCATCTTCTTGTAAAATATTATTCAATTTTTCCGTGGCAACTTCTACAGTCGTTTGATTGTTAGTTTCACCAGTAATAATTATTTTCTCTAAACGATCCATTTCAGTAGCTTTGTCTGGATTTTTTAGGATAAGACTATCAATCTTTTGATTGCTTTCCTTTTTTATTTTAATTTGCTTAAGTACAAAATTGTGTAAGCTGTCGTATCTTGCTCGAACTTCAAGTGATTGACTCATTGTTGACAAAAATTTCAAAAAATCTAATTTCTCTTCTGGTGTCTTTTTTAATGTGTATCTATCGAGATAACTTTGAAACATTCTTGTTTCTTCTTTTCGAATCTCAAAGTCTATTTTACTTTGCTGTATATGAAGATTAATATAATTCGCAGCTAATCCCAAAATCAAAGTGCTAAGAACAAATTTCAAGAAATTTAGATTTTGTTCTCTTCTGTTAATTTTATATTGTTTGTCTTCCATGATTTTTAATGAATAATTTCGCAACGATTGTTAGATGTATTAAAAGAGACTATTGACGTTTTGTATATTGTTAGAAAAAGTTCTTAATCACGACTTTGGTTTCAATAAATCATCGAGAATATTTGAAATATTCGCATTGTATTCTACTTCTTTTAATTTATATTCATTAGATTCTTTATCTTCAAATTCATCTAATTCTTCTTTTAATTCATCAGCTTTTCTTCTAAATTTATAATCATTGAATATTTTTATTGCATCAACTAAAGGGTCTAGTGTATTACCTTGACCTTCCCTAAGGTTATAAAATTTTTCCAAAACAACTGAACTAGCAGCAGTAGGAATAAATTCATTATAACTATCATTTTCTCTTCCATCTAAACTAATAATAACATATGGTGTGTCACCTTCATATTTTGAACCATTTTTATCTACCAAACCATTCGTTGAAAGTGTGAAACCTTTAAAGGTTTTTCCAACATTCACATCATCTTCTACTATTAATCTAAAGTCTGCCACAGGAACTGTAGCTCCAGGAGTTGTAAAAGCTAAAGATTCAGTAGCTTTAAAAACAGGTGATTTATCAAGGAACCGACTCCCGACATTCCCAGCTAGTTTAACAATTGAACTTGCAGCTAATAAGTATGTACTTGCTGACAAGAATAAGGGGATTCCAGCAGCTTGAGACAATGCGTTACCAACAACCTCAAAAGATTCGTTAGGGAATTCATCAAACCCTATTTCAATAGTTAAAAGAGTGTTTGTTTCAGTTAAAGCAGGAGTATAATGAATTAGTGGAGTTCCATCTTCCGTTGCAGCAGGATTAGACATTCCATGTTTTTGTTGGATATCTTTAGTAAGAAAATTAATTGCTATTGGTGCAGCATTAAAAGTAGCAATACTTTTCATTGCAGAAGTAACTATCATATCTTTTGTTTTATCAAACAGACCTTTTTTCGGATATTGACCTGTATATAAGTGTCGAATTTGAACAGTAAGGGGTTTTCCTGGACCAATAGGAGTAAATGGAGTTGTTTTACCTCCTGACTTTGAAAGGATTGTTTCAATATTTGTTGCGGTCATTATTCCAGTACTAAAATCAATTTTTGCATTAGCTGAATTAGAAGATAGATTTTTATTAAAGTTTTCTATCTTTCCTAAAACAGTTTTTTCATGTAATTCTTCATTTGAAACAATTGCATTTCCGAGAATTCTGTAATTTGCCATAATTTTTTTTTAAGAATTAAATATTTAATTTGATATAATAAACAATTGTAAGAAATTGATTAATACCAAAACATCCCCAATAATGGGTAATTAATAAAATGCACTATTGAAATTCTTAAAAGGGAGAGTTTAATCACTAATAATGCAATGATTAGGCTAAAGATAGAAAAAATATTTCAATTCCCAT
>CAYXAZ010000117.1:0-8328 GCA_964463085.1 uncultured Flavobacteriaceae bacterium
AATATCTATAAGGTATTTTATGAGTTGCATAAATAATTACAAAACCGAGTAATAACAACATTGCGTGTTTGAGCAAGTACCCTAATGTGGTGCCTTTACCAACAACACCCACCAGATTGGTACTTGCACTATACACAGGGAGAAAGGAAAATATTGCCAACACAGCAATAATTGCCCAAATGGTCTTGTCTCCTTTTATGTTTTGCAACACTTTCATTCTTAATTAGTGACTTTAAACTTGTTAATTACAATAGTTCTATTTTTGATTTTCGATTTTCGATTTTTGATTTTCTTAATTAAGCATATATCTAACAAAACTTAAACAGATTGCCACACTCCACTCTGTTCTGCTCGCAAAGACGTCTTATTTCGTATTTCGTAAATCCTAATTTGTAAATCACTATTTTTGATTGACGATTGATGATTTATTATTCATTTTATCGTAATTCTAAACTCGTAATTCTTAAATTTTTAAAATCATATTTCATAACTCTGAACTTACAGTAGTCTAACCGCTTCTTTAAATTGTCTTCCTCTATCTTCATAATTTTCGAACAGATCAAAACTTGCACAAGCAGGAGATAACAATACTGTATCACCTTTTTCAGAAACTTTATATGCTACTTTTACTGCTTCTTCTGCACCAGCAGTTTCGCAGATAAAGTCTACTACATTTCCAAAAGTTTCGATGATCTTGGTATTGTCTAAACCCAAACAAATAATAGCTTTTACTTTTTCTCTTACCAATGGTAACAAATCGGTATAGTCATTACCTTTATCTGTACCACCAACAATCCATACTGTTGGATTGTTCATACTTTCCAACGCATAGAAAGTTGCATTTACATTGGTAGCTTTTGAGTCGTTTATATATTGAACTCCGTTAATTTTGAATACGGGTTCTAAACGGTGTTCAACACTTTCAAAGTCTTCGAGGCTTTCTCTAAGTGTTTCATCTCTTATACCCAATAATTTCGCTACTAATCCTGATGCCATCGCGTTTTTAATGTTGTGATTTCCTTGTAATACTAATGTTGTTATACTCATTGTAAATGTGTTGTTTGAATCGGTTGTTATTATTATGTTATTATCTTTTATATATGCTCCTTTATCTAATGTTCTCTTCAGTGAAAAAGGCAACAGTGTTGCATTCGTATTATTATTTTTTAACCAGTTTATTATTGCTTCATCATCTGCATCATAGATCAAATAATCTGATGCTGTTTGGTTCATTGTTATTCTAAATTTCGAATTGATATAATTCTCATATTTATATTCATATCTATCTAAATGGTCTGGCGAAATATTTGTTATTATTGCTATATATGGAGCAAAATCTACGATTCCATCTAACTGAAAGCTACTCAGCTCTAACACATATTTTTTATACGCATTATCAGCTACTTGCCATGCAAAACTATGACCAACATTACCCGCAACACCTACATCTAAACCTGCGTTTTTTAGGATATGATGCGTTAATAATGTGGTGGTAGTTTTACCGTTACTACCCGTAATTCCTATAATAGTTGCATCGGTAAACTGTGCTGCAAATTCTATTTCTGAAATCACAGGAATACCCTTTTTAAGTAAGTCTTGGATCAGTTTTACCTTGTCAGGGATTCCCGGGCTTTTCATTACCACATCAGCATCGAAAATGTTACTCTCTGTATGTTCTCCTTCTTCAAAAAGAATGTCATTATGTAAAAGAACTTCTCTATATTTTTTTATTATTGTTCCACTATCTGAAACAAAAACCTTGAAATCTTTTTTTTTTGCAAGGATTGCTGTTCCTACTCCGCTTTCACCACCGCCTAGCACCACCAGCCTCTTGATTTTCGATTTTTGATTTTCGATTTTTGATTTATTATTCATTTTATCGTAATTCTAAAATCCTAATTCGTAAATCACTATTTGCAATTTTTGATTTTCTTAATTAAACATATATCCAACAAAACTTAAACAGATTGCCACGCTCCACTCTGTTCTGCTCGCAAAGACGTCTTATTTCGTATTTCGTAAATCCAAATTCGTAAATCATTACCTCACTTTTAGCGTTAAAATTGACAACACTGCCAGCATGATTCCTACAATCCAAAATCGGACAACAATTTTACTTTCTTGGTATCCTTTTTTCTGATAATGATGGTGTAAAGGCGACATTAAAAAAATGCGCCTGCCTTCTCCATATTTCTTTTTGGTATATTTAAAATAGACTACTTGTAATGTGACTGATAATACCTCTGCCACGAAAATTCCTGCTAAAATGGGAATCAATAATTCTTTACGGACAGCAATTGCTAATACGGCTATAATTCCACCAATGGTCAAACTACCGGTATCACCCATAAAAACTTGTGCAGGGTAAGTGTTATACCATAAGAATCCTACCAAACCGCCTACAAAAGCACTAATAAAAATGGTCATCTCTCCTGAATTAGGGATGTACATTACATTCAAATAATTAGCAAAAATGATATTACCGGAAACCCATGCGAATACGCCTAAGGCTAAAACTATGATTGCTGAAGATCCTGCTGCCAAACCATCAATGCCATCCGTTAAATTGGCACCGTTAGAAACTGCTGTGATAATAAAAACAACCACCAGTATAAAACCTATCCAAGCATATTTTTCAGAACCATCGCCCATCCAACTTACTAGATCTGAATAATCAAATTCATTGTCCTTAAAAAATGGTACTGTTGTTTTTAATGATTTATGTTCTTCACCAAATAAACCTGAAGTAGTAGTTTGTAACGGATTCTGAACCTGTGTTACTTGTGGATCATTCAGCTGTTCTTTGACAGTTACTTCAGGCGAAAAATACAGCATCAACCCAACGAAAATACCCAAGCTTACTTGTCCTAAAACTTTGAATCTTCCTTTTAGACCGTCTTTATTCTTTCTGAATACTTTAATATAATCATCAATAAAACCAATCAATCCCATCCAAACAGTGGTAACCAATAAAATGATGATATACACATTGTCTAGCTTGGCTAATAACAGCACGGGTAATAGGGTTGCTAAAATAATAATGAGCCCACCCATGGTTGGTGTTCCTGCTTTTTGAACCTGACCTTCCAAGCCTAGATCTCTAACGGTTTCTCCTATTTGAAGGCGTCTTAATTTGTCTATAATTCTTCTACCAAAAACGGTAGAGATCAATAAAGAAATGACAAAAGCTAAAGCAGACCTGAATGATATGTACTGAAACAGGCCAGCTCCTGCTAGCTGATAGTGTTTTTCTAGATATTCAAATAAGTAGTATAACATCTTATCGTTTTATTTTTGTAATTCTTTTAATGTTTCTAAGATGATCTTATAGTCATCAAAATCGGTTCTGACACCGTTAATTTCTTGATACGTTTCATGCCCTTTACCGGCTATCAATAAAATATCTCCTTTTTCTGCCAGCTTACTTGCCGTTTTAATGGCTTGCCTTCTATCAATTATTGATAAGTATTTTTTAAAATTTTGTGGCTCTACACCTGCTTCCATTTCTTCGATAATAGTTTCAGGGTTTTCAGTTCTAGGATTATCAGAGGTAAAAATGGCTTGGTTAGAAAGCTGTGATGCGATATGTGCCATTTTCGGACGTTTCGTTTTATCTCTATCACCACCACAACCTACCACTGTAATGACCTGCTCGTTATGAGTTCTTATAGCATTGATAGTTTCCAATACATTTTTCAAAGCATCTGGTGTATGTGCATAATCAACAATTGCTGTAATACCGCCATCTGAAATTAAATATTGAAAGCGACCACTTACACTTTCTAACTCACTCAATAATCTCAAATTCTCAATTGATTCTATTCCTAACAAATCGGCAGTAGCATAAATTGCCAAAATATTATAGGCATTGAATGTTCCTATTAATTTTGTCCAAACTTCATTATTATTGATATTCAGTAATAATCCGCTCAGTTGATTTTCTATTATTTTAGCTTTATAATCTGCAACTGTTTTTAAGGCATAAGTAAATTGCTTAGCTTCTGTGTTCTGAAGCATTATCTTGCCATTTTTATCATCAATATTTACCAGTGCAAAAGCAGATTTTGGCAACTGATCAAAGAATGTCTTTTTTACATCTCTATACTCCGCAAAAGAATTATGATAGTCTAAATGGTCATGTGATAAATTCGTGAATACTCCACCTGTAAAATGTAATCCTTCGGTTCTTTTTTGATGGATACCGTGTGAACTTACTTCCATAAAGCAAAGCGTAACACCGCGGTCAACCATCAAGCGCAAATAATGATTTATAGTAATGGAGTCCGGCGTAGTATGAGTAGCAGAAAATTCTGTATCATTTACTAAAACTTTCACTGTAGACAGTAAGCCAACCTTATATCCTGCATTATTAAATTGGCTATATAATAAGGTCGCAATGGTTGTTTTTCCGTTGGTACCGGTAATACCAATTAATTGTAATTGTTGTGAAGGATTGTTATAAAAATTATCAGCCATAATAGCTAATGCTTGCTTAGTATCTTTTACTATGATATATGTAATACCTTGCTCAATAGTTGAAGATATTTCTTCACAAATTATTGCTGTTGCTCCTTTTTCTATAACGTCAGCTATATATTGATGCCCGTCTGTGACAACCCCTTTAATGGCTATAAACACATCATTATCAGTAATTTTTCGCGAGTCAAACACAAGAGTATTTACAGCAATATCTGTACTACCATGTACTGATTCTACCGCTACTTTATATAGTATATCTTTTAGCTTCTTCACGAAAGTATTAGTTCAATAATTTTACTTTTATCTAATTTTTCTCCTGCCTTAACGGATTGTGTTTTTACCTTTCCCGTGCCTTTAAACAACACTTTCATCCCTAAATTTTCTAATAGAGCTACGGCATCCATACCACTCATATTTTTAAGATCGGGCATATTTTCAGGCTGTTTTCTTGCTATCTTATAATAGGATTCAAAGTCTCTATTAATGCTTTTAGGATTATCTTTCAAACCATTGACTTTATCCAGCAATGGTGTTGCAGTATAAATTTTATGTGCGATTTTTTTAAAAACCGGACCGGCAACATCAGCTCCGTAGTAACCGATTTCTTTTTTTGGTTTATGGATAATAACTATGCAAGAATATTGTGGATTGTCAGCAGGAAAATATCCGACAAACGATGATATATATTTTGTTTGACCTGTCCAATACTCTGTTTGACAGGTGCCTGTTTTACCTGCCAACTCATAGTTTTTATTATATATATTAGTAGCTGTACCACGCTTCACCACATTTTTCATCATCTCTTTTACCATATTAATCGTTTCTTGCGAACATATTTTAGGATTAATCACCTCTTTTTCAAATTTTTCTATAACTCTATCTTGAGCTCTGATCTCTTTGATAAATCTAGGTTTTACCATTTCGCCATTATTGGCAACTGCATTATAGAAAGTCAAGGTTTGCATCGGAGTGATGGATACTCCATAACCATGTGTCATCCATGCTAAGGAAGTGCCATACCAATTCTTTTTGTCATTTGGATCTGGCAATGTGGGCACACCTTCTCCTTTAATAGGAATATCAAGTTTTTTACCAACTTCCATACGTTGTAATCCGTCAATAAATTTTTGTGGATTATTACCATAATGCTGCTCAATAATTTTAACAATACCTACATTAGATGAAACTTCAAATACCTTAGCGACAGAAATTTTACCATATCCACCTCTATGCGTATCTTTTACCGTTCTGTCATATACTTTATATTTTCCTTCTTCCGTATCAATAATTGTAGCAGTGTCAATTACTTTATCTTCTAATGCCACCATCATGCTCATTAATTTGAAGGTAGAACCCGGTTCATGCGATTCACCAACCGCATAATTCAAGCGTTCGTAATACTTGCCTTCTCTATTTCTGCCTAAGTTTGCAATGGCTTTTATCTCACCTGTTTTAACTTCCATCACTACCACGGTACCGTGATCTGCTTCATATTTTTCGAGTTGCGCTAACAAAGCATGATGTGCAATATCTTGCACATTCAAATCTATAGTTGTAATAATATCTTTACCATCAATGGGTTCAACTTCATTATTATCACTTAATGGTTTCCATTGCCCTTTGGCTATTCTTTGCTTTAAGCGTTTTCCATTTTTACCTTGTAAATATTTATGGAAGTTCCCTTCAATACCAACCCTACCTCTATAATCGTCATAACCAACAGCACGTTCAGCCATTTTACCAATAGGATGCTCTCTAACCGTGCGTTGTTCAGCAATAAACCCGCCTTTATACACGCCTAAATTGAAAATGGGGAATGCTTTTATTTTCAAATATTGATTGTAACTTAAATTTCGAGTAATGAATAAGTATCTATTCTTATTTTTTCTGGCTTTACGGATGTAGTTTTCGTAAAAACCTGCAGACTTCCCTAACATTTTAGATAAGGCTTTACTCAACCCTTTGATATGCTGTTCAAAATTTTCATTTGATACTGTCACTGCATCCATACGAATATCAAATTTTGAAACTGAAGTTGCTAACAAACTACCATCAGCAGTATAAACATTACCTCTGTTCGCTTTTATTTCAAAATTTTTAACTGTTCTTTCTTCAGCTTTTTTACGATAAAAATCGCCTTTAACAAACTGAATGTCAATCAATTTATATGTAATTCCTATCGCAAACAAGAACATAAAACCTGCCAGTAAATACAATCTGTTTAGTATGTTCTTTTTTTCTATTGCCAATTTGCTATTCTTTAACTACAATTTTTTGTGGTGGATTTTCTGCTGAATACAAGCCTTCAACTTCTAATTTTTTAATAATGGATGATTCCATTTTGAGTTTCATCAGATCTGATCGTGTTGCTACAAAAGCATCTCTCAACTCTCTCATTTCTTTATTGAGTATCGCTATTTTCTGAACCTTTTTATCAATACTATGTGAGCTGCCAATCATTATCAATGCTAAACTTGTTAAGAATATGAGCATACCCCAGTTCTTTGAAGCGCCTTCATCTACTAAAAACTTTCCTTTTAAGACATTGTAAATGGTTTCCTTTACTTTAGCCATATATCCGCTTAGAGTTTATAGTTTTGTTGCTATTCTCAACTTTGCACTTCGCGCCCTGTTGTTATTTTTTATCTCTTCTTGAGAAGGTGTTATTAGTTTTCCTTTTTTAAAAGGAACAGATATATTTCCATAAAAATCTTTTTCCGGTTCTCCTTCAAATATTCCGCTACGGATATAGCGCTTTACCAATCTATCTTCTAATGAGTGGTAGGATATAATACTTAGCTTAGCTCCTGTCTCTAACAACTCTTCAGTCTGTAATAAAAATTCTTTTAATACTTCTAATTCTTGATTTACCTCAATCCTAATTGCCTGAAAAATTTGAGCTAATATTTTATGTTCTTTGCTTTTTGGCAAAAAGTGTTGCAATACTTCTTTTAACTCAAAACTTGTTTTAATTGACCGCTTATTGCGACTCTCAACTATTTGTTTTGCCAATGCTCTTGCGTTTCTTAATTCTCCATACAAGAACAATAGGTTACTCAGTTTTTTTTCCGGATATTTATTGATAACCTGATACGCAGATATTTCTGTTTTTTTACTCATTCGCATATCCAACTCTGCATCAAAGCGTGTAGAAAAACCTCTACTTGCTTCATCAAATTGATGAGAAGAAACACCTAGGTCAGCTAAAATTCCATTTACTTTTTTTATGCCATAGAACTTTAAAAAACGTTTTACATATCTGAAATTCTCATGAATCAATACAAAGCGTTCATCATCAATTGTATTTTCCAACGCATCTTCATCTTGGTCAAAAGCAAAGAGTTTTCCGTCAGCACCCAATCTTTTTAAAATTTCTTTGGAATGTCCTCCTCCGCCAAAGGTCACGTCTATATAAATTCCGTTAGGAACAATTTCTAAACCATCAACACTTTCAAAGAGCAAAACCGGATTATGATAACTCATCTATGATGTCATTATCATTACCCATAACATCTTCAGCTAATTGTGCAAAATCAACTGTTGCATCATCAATAGCTTTTTCATAGTTGTCTTTATCCCAGATCTCAACAATATTCACCGCAGAAGACAACACTATTTCTTTAGAGATTCCTGCAAATGAATGCAGGTCTTTTGGTATCAACAATCTACCTGAAGCATCTAACTCAACCATTTTAACACCGGCCGTGAATCGTCTGATAAAATCATTGTTCTTTTTTACAAACCTGTTTAGCTTATTCACTTTTTGCATCAACATATTCCATTCACTCATCGGGTATAACTCTAAGCAAGGTTGAAACACAGCACGTTTTAAAACAAAACCTTCTTCCA
>CAYXAZ010000118.1:0-8303 GCA_964463085.1 uncultured Flavobacteriaceae bacterium
TATTGGCATTTAGAGTGATGTCAGCTTTTTATGATATTCGTTATTATGAAGGCTTAGTAAACATTTCAAAAGAGCAGACTGAAGCATCACAGCTAAATTATAATTCATTTAAAAAACAAATTGAATTAGGTTTAAAGGCCGGTGCTGATTTATACGAAGCAGAATCAGTTTTACTTTCTGACAAATTAATTGTTACCCAAAGTAAAAATAGTTTGGAAGCAGCTCAATTAAAACTGATACAGGAAATGAATTTAAATGGTGTTACTACTATTTCTATTACCACCACATTAGAAGAAATTGCTGAAACCGAAAATGATTCTATTGAGACCTACCAAGATTCAATATATACTATTGCTAAAAACTTTATCCCATTGATTAAATCAGAAGAGTTGAAAGTAAAAGCGGCAAAAAAAGAGGTAGCAATAGCAAAAGGAAGCTTATACCCCTCTTTATCATTATTTACAGGTTATGGAACAGGTTATTTTGAAACCTTTGTAAATAATGAAGGTGATATTATTCCTTTTAACAAACAACTAAAAGATAACGCTTCCAGATACGTAGGTCTCTCTTTAAATATTCCTATTTTTAGTCGTTGGTCAAGTCGTTCAAATATAAAACAACAAAAAATAGAGTTGCAAAAAGCGAATAACAATCTAGACATACAAAAGCAAGAGCTGTACAAGTTGATTCAAGAATTGATTCAAGCTCAAAAAGCAATGAAGAAAGAGGCTGAGCAGAGTTTACAGAAAATGAAGGCTCAAGAGTTAACATATGTAATTGCACAAAAAAAATATGAAAAAGGAATGATTAACGGTTTAGAATTATACCAAGCTAAAAACTTATATGCCAATTCGCAAAATGAAAATTTACAGGTGAGGTTACGATTAAAAGTGAATATAAGTACACTTGATTTTTATAAAGGATTGCCCGTTTTTAATAGTATAAGAAATAACTAATATGGATATACAACTCGAAAAGAAAAAAGGATTACGTCCAAAACACTATGGATATATAGCATTCGGTCTGCTAGTACTTTTTGTTGGATGGAAAATGATCTTTAGCACTTCGGTAGCTACGTTTAGAACTGAAAAAGACAAACTATCTATCACTGAAGTAACACAAGGAAAGTTTGATGATTATATAACTATCAATGGTTCTGTTGCTCCAATTGCTACCATCTATATGGATGCATATGAAGGTGGGCGTGTAAGCGAAAAATTAATTGAAGAAGGCGCTATAGTTAAAAAAGGAGATATTATTCTGAAGCTGGAAAACATGAGTTTATACGAGCAAATTTTAGCAAGCGAAAGTAATCTGGCTTTAAAACAAAATGATTTGCGTTCAACAAGATTAACTTTCGATTCTCGTCAAGTTGATGGTAAAAAATCTCTGGCAACTTCTGAATATGAATTACAACGAAAAAAGAGGAATTTTGAGCAAAACAAAGAACTATATAGTGAAGAGTTGATTTCCAAAGAAGACTATTTAATTTCAAAAGAAGATTATGAGCTTTCTATAAAACAATATGATATTATTAAATTACAGACCGAACATGATAAAAAACTTCGTAACACTTCTTTAACAGGATTAGATACTGATTTAGAGCGAATGAAAAAAACATTGACTATGGTTTATGAACGACTTGACCATTTAAATGTAAGAGCTCCGGCAGACGGTCAATTGGGTTTTCTAGATGCTGAAATAGGACAAAGTATTAATAAAGGAGAGCGTATAGGGCAAATTAATGTCTTAACCGATTATAAAATTGAAGCGACTATTGATGAACATTATATTGATCGTGTAAAACGTGATTTATCAGCAAGTTTAGAGCGTAACAATACCAACTATCCACTAAGATTACGTAAGGTTTATCCGGAAGTACGTAATGGAAAATTTAAAGTTGATCTAATATTTACAGCTAAAAAACCAGAGACCATTCGTGCAGGTCAGAGTTACAATATTAAATTACAATTAGGAGCTTCTAGTGATGCACTGTTATTACCAAAAGGAAGTTTTTTTCAAAGCACAGGCGGACAATGGATCTTTGTGGTAAACAGTGACGATCAAGCCTTAAAAAGGTCTATTCGTATTGGCAAACAAAATTCTAGGTATTATGAAGTACTAGAAGGCCTGTCCTCTGGAGAAAAAGTAATTACATCAGGCTATGATAGTTTTGGTGATGCAGAACGCATTGTACTGAAATAACTATGTTGGCTCCTAAGGAGGGGTGGGTTCGACGATAGGAGAAGTCGGGGAGGTTGAGAAAAGTGAACAAATTACAAAGTAAACTGTCATATGATCAGAATGTGTTTTAAATAAAACCCTCCCTTTTTTCAAGGGGAGATGTCAGCCAGAAGCGAGCGGAGGGGTATTTGAACATAAACCTCAAGGTCATAAAAAAATAATCAAAGAATAAAGACTAATAAAATGATAAAAATCCAAAATTTAAAAAAGAGTTTTAAAACCGAAGAAGTAGAAACGTTGGCTTTAAATAATGTCACTTTTAATATAGCTGAAGGTGAGTTTGTTGCCATTATGGGACCTTCGGGTTGCGGAAAATCTACACTATTGAATATCATCGGTATGTTAGATAATCCAACTGAAGGAAACTACCAGTTTGGTGGTCATGAGGTAGGAGGATTAAAAGAAAGACAACGGACACAATTACGAAAAGGAAATTTAGGTTTTGTCTTTCAGAGTTTTAACTTGATAGATGAACTGACCGTTTTTGAAAATGTAGAACTGCCATTGATCTATCTTAAAATGAAAAAAAAGGAACGTAGAGAAAAGGTAATGAAAGTGTTGGAACGGATGAAAATTGCCCATAGATCAAAACATTTTCCACAACAATTATCTGGAGGACAACAACAACGAGTGGCAATTTCTAGAGCGGTTGTTACCAAACCAAAATTAATATTAGCAGATGAACCAACAGGAAATTTAGATTCTAAAAATGGTATCGAAGTAATGAACTTACTTACTGAACTTAACCGAGAAGGAACAACTATTGTTATGGTTACGCATTCAGACAGAGATTCACATTATGCACATAGAGTCATCAACCTATTTGATGGACAAGTGGTTACTGAAAGCCAAAACAAACCTTTTGCAACAACTATTTAAAATATATGACCATGAAAAATATATCTTTTTTTCTTTTACTATTGTTTCTTTTTAACATTGAAAACATACAGGCACAATCTAAAACCATAACCGTTAATCATTTTGATAAAGTGATTATTAGTCCGCATATTCAAGTAACTTTTATTGAAGGAGATAAAGAAGCTGTTTATATAGAAAATATAAGTGTTCCCATAAAAAAGCTAAATGTAGAAGTTATAGGAAAAACATTGAGAATATACTTAGATGATGCCAAAATGGTCACTAAATCAGAAAAGGTTGATGACGAAAAATGGAAAGGAAAACGGTCTATTTATAAGGGAACTATAGCTACGGTAATAGTTACTTACAAAAATTTGGAAGAACTGTCTCTACGTGGAGAGGAAACTATTATATGCGAGAGTCTTTTAAAGGTGGAGAGATTTAGACTAAAAATTTATGGAGGGTCACAAGTATATTTAAATAAAGTAGCATTGGGCATGCTACAAACTACTATTTATGGAGAAAGTTTTTTAGAAATTAAAGAAGGAACCATTGAAAAACAAAAAATTACCGCTTATGGAGAAACCAAGGTGAATACCCTAGGTGTACATAATACGACTACCAAAATAACAGCATATGGTGAAGGTAGCTACCGAATCAATGTTTCAGAAAACTTAAAAGTGACTGCTTACGGAAAAGCGACAATTGCTTATATGGGAAATCCAAATGTGAATAAAGGAATTATTATTGGAGAAACAACTATTCAAAAAATATGATGAATTATGTTTAAAAATTATTTTAAAATCGCATTCAGGAGTCTTTGGAAAAATAAAGGCTATAGCATCCTTAACATCTTTGGACTGGCAATTGGTATTACTTGTGCTAGCTTGATATTTCTATGGGTAGAAGACGAAATAAATTTCAATAGTATTTTTCCAAAACAAGATGAAGTTTATTATGTACCCACTAATCAAAACTATGAAGGAACATGGCGTACCTTTTACTCCACACCAGGGCCTTTAGCAAAGGTCTTGAAAGATGAAATACCAGAGGTTATTAGGGCAGCAAGAACTTCAAGTGAGAACTTATTGTTTACTCAAGGAGATAATAGAATCAATAGAAGAGGAAGGTTTGTGGATGCAGATTTTTTGAAAATATACAGCCTTCACTTTGTAGAAGGGAATTTAGAAAATGCCTTTGACAAACCTGATGCTATTGTCTTGACCCAAAAAACCGCAACAGAACTATTTGGTAAGAATACCAAAGTTATAAATAAAGTATTACGTGTTAATAATAAGGATAATTATGTAATTACCGGTGTTGTTCAAGATTTACCTGAAAATATAAGCTTTAGCTTTGAATGGCTCGCTCCATTTGAACGCTATTCAGCGGGTGCGGAATGGATGAAAGAATATGGGAGCAATTTTGCCGATACTTTTGTAGAATTGACTCCTGGAGCAGATTTTGAAGAGGTAGATGCCAAAGTACAAAAAATACTTCCATCAAAAAATGAAAACTCCGACACTTATGCCTTTTTGCATACGATGAAAGATTGGCACTTGCGGTCTAATTTCGAGGGTGGAAAAAAAGTAGGCGGACAAATTGTTTACATACGTTTGTTTATGCTTATTGCCATTATCATTCTATTGATTGCTTGTATAAATTTTATGAATCTGTCGACAGCTAGAAGCGAAAAAAGAGCTAACGAAGTGGGTATTCGTAAGGTATTAGGTTCTGGTAAAAAAAGATTGATTTTCCAGTTTATTGCAGAAGCTTTGATTACAGCAACCTTGGCAGCTGTAGTAAGTATTCTCTTGTTAATTCTCCTGTTACCTCAGTTCAATATCCTTATTGAAAAGCAATTGGAACTTCAATTTTTTGATGCCACTCATTTGCTTATACTATTAGGTATCACGTTGACCTGTGGTCTTCTCGCCGGATGGTATCCTGCCTTCTACCTTTCCTCCTTTAAACCAGTTGAAGTACTCAAAGGGGTACGAGTAAAACAAGGTGCTGCTACTCTTATACGAAAAGGACTAGTTATTACCCAATTTACGGTTTCTATAGTATTTATTATCGGTACTATTATAGTCTACCAACAGGTACAACATATTAAAAGTCGTAATCTTGGATATGAGAAGGAAAACCTTATAAAGCTACCTGTAAATGGAGATGTGATCAAAAATTTCATACCCATAAAACAGGATATGATTGCCTCGGGTATGATTGAAAATGTAGCTTTGAGTAATTCTGATGTCCTCTCTGAAGGGAATAACGGTTCAGGTTTAGAATGGCAAGGTGGTACAGATACTGAAGACATACTCATTTCTTTTAGATATATAAGTTACAATTTTCTGGAAACTGCGGGTATGGAAATTATTGAAGGTAGAGGCTTTAGCGATAATATGGCTAAGGACAGTACTAATATTTTAATTACTCAATCTTTTGCTAAGTTGATGGGATCTGGCACAGCTTTGGGTAAAACGGTAACGAGGGATAAATCATATACAGTAATAGGTGTGGTAAAAGATTTTCTTTATGGAGATATGTATGGCACCAGTGATCCTGTGATGTTTTTTAACTATAATAATTATGCACGGTTTATATATGTAAAAACAAAAACAGGTATTAATATAACCAAAGCCCTTACTACCATCGAAAGTGTTATGAAAGAACTGAATCCCGCCTTTCCTTTTGAATATAAATTTGTAGATGATGTTTTTGATGCCAAATTCAAAAGTGAAAAACTTATAGGTAGTCTTTCGCAAATTTTTGCGCTACTTGCTATTATTATTTCTTGTTTAGGATTGTTTGGACTTTCGGCTTATACCGCAGAGCAACGTCGTAAAGAAATAGGAGTACGCAAGGTTCTAGGGTCTAGTGTTTCAGGTATTGTGCGGTTATTGTCAAAAGATTTCATGCGTTTGGTACTTGTCTCCATTGTGATAGCTATACCATTTGCCTGGTGGGCAATGCAACGCTGGTTAGAGAGCTTTGCCTATCGTATTGAGATCAACTGGTTAATATTTGCTATTGCTAGTTTTATAGCTATTTGTATTGCACTTTTAACAGTAAGTTTTCAAGCGGTAAAGGCAGCAATTACTAACCCAGTAAAAAGTTTACGAACAGAATAAATTAAAAACCTGTCAGGTTTTAAAACTTGACAGGTCTGAAAAATTAATAATATCATGTTAAAAAATTATTTTAAAATCGCATTCAGGAATCTTAGGAAAAACAAAGTTTATAGTTTTCTCAATATTTTTGGACTAGCAATTGGTATTACTTGTGCTAGCTTGATATTGCTATGGGTAGAAGACGAGGTAAATTTCGATAGTGTTTTTCCTAAACAAGATCAAGTGTATTATGTTCTGATCAACAACCAATTCGATGGGGAGTGGCGTACGTTTCATGATACTCCGGGACCTTTGGCAAAAGCCTTAAAAGATGAAATACCAGAAATCGTAAAGTCGGCGAGAACATTGAGTAGTAATCTGCAGTTTACAGAAGGTAATAATATAATCAAGAGAAGGGGAAGGTATGCAGATGCAGATTTTCTGAATATGTTCAGTCTCCGCTTTGTGGAAGGAAATAAAAAAAACGCATTTAATAAACCGGATGCTATTGTCCTAACCCAACAAACCGCAACAGAACTATTTGGTAAAAACACTCCAGTTTTGAATAAGGTATTACGTGTCGATAATAAATATAATTATGTGATTACTGGCGTTGTCGAAGATTTACCCGAAAACGTAACCCTTGGGTTTGAATGGTTGGCGCCTTTTGAACGTTTTGGAGAAGGCGAAGACCTTGAATGGATGAAAGAATATGAAAATAATTTTTGCGACACTTTTGTAGAACTGTCTCTAGGAGTAAATTTTGAGGCAGTAGATGCCAAAGTACAGAAAATACTTCCATCAAAAACTGAAAACTCTGACACTTATGCTTTTCTGCATACGATGAAAGATTGGCATCTACGGTCAAATTTTAAAGGAGGCAAAAAAGTAGGTGGACAAATTGTTTTTGTGAGATTATTAACTATTATCGCCCTTATTATTCTATTGATTGCCTGTATCAATTTCATGAATCTGTCTACAGCCAGAAGTGAAAAAAGAGCCAAAGAAGTGGGTGTGCGCAAAGTACTGGGCTCCAGTAAAAAAAGATTGATTTCCCAGTTTATTGCAGAGGCTTTGATTACTGCGACATTCGCAGCTATAGTAAGTGTTCTCTTGTTAGTGGTTCTAATACCTCAGTTCAATATCCTTATCGAAAAGCAATTGGAACTTCAACTTTTTAATGCTAATCATTTGCTAACACTTGTAGGCATCACCTTAATCTGTGGTCTTCTTGCCGGATGGTATCCTGCCTTTTACCTTTCCTCCTTTAAACCCGTGGAAGTACTTAAAGGTGTACGAGCCAAACAAGGTGCTGCTACTCTTATACGAAAAGGATTAGTCGTTACCCAATTTACAGTTTCCATAGTATTTATTATTAGTACCATCATTGTGTATCAACAGGTACAACATGTTAAAAGTCGCGATCTTGGATATGAGAAGGAAAATCTTATAAAGTTACCTGTAAATGGAGATGTGATCAAAAATTTCATACCCATAAAACAGGATATGATTGCCTCGGGCATGGTCGAAAATGTGGCGCTTACCAACAGGAATGTTCTTTCAGATGGTAGCAATGGCTCTGGTCTGGAGTGGCAAGGTGGTACAAAAACCGAAGATGTACTTATTTCATTTAGATACATAAGCTCCAATTTTTTTGAAACCATAGGAATGGAAATCGTAGAAGGTCGTGGTTTTAGCGATAATATTGTCAAGGATAGCACAAATACATTGATTACTCAGTCTTTTGCAAAACTTATGGGTGAAGGAAGCACCTTAGGTAAAACAGTTCTTCGTTATGGTACGACCTATAATATCATAGGAGTGGTAAAAGACTATTTGTACGGTGACATGTACGGCACAAGCGATCCTGTAATGTTCTTTAATAATCCAGACTTTACGTACATAATGTATGTTAAAACTAAGCTGGGCTTTTCAATGACCGAAACCCTTACCGTTATGGAGCATGTCATGAAAAAGCACAACCCTGCCTTTCCCTTTGAATATGAATTTGTGGATGATGCCTTTAATGCCAGATTTAAAGGTGAAAAACTTGTAGAGAACCTTTCACAAATCTTTGCACTACTTGCC
>CAYXAZ010000119.1:0-8071 GCA_964463085.1 uncultured Flavobacteriaceae bacterium
GTTTTCATGTGTTTATATTTATTGTTTTTTAACGGTCACATGCTGTTCGCTATTAATCATTCCCTTGGGTGATAATGCTTTTAACATGCTCGTTTCATGGTGTTAGGTTTAGATTGAGTTTATTATCAGGTAATAGGGATTAACACATCTACTCGTGTACCAATGGCTTCATTATTTTCATCTTTTAAATCAATAATATTTATAAAACGTTTAAGCCCTAATTTACTCATTATTTTTAGTCGTTCGCTCGTTAACTTTAAGCCCATAGATTTTTGCTTTACAACAGACTTATCAGATAAAACGGTACTTTTTTTACGTCCTACACCATTATCTTCAACGCTGCATTTTAGCACATTATTTTGTTTTATAATAGATAATAGAATTGTGCCGCCCTTTTCTTTATGCATGAGTCCGTGCCAAATAGCATTTTCAATTAGAGGCTGTAATACCATTGACGGAATAAATGTAGCATCTAAATTCATGTTTTTATCAATATCTGTTTTATAAGTAATTTTACCTTTAAATCGCAAAGATTCTAATTGAATATAAGCTTTAAGCATGGTTAATTCATCAGCTACGGAAACCATATTTTTTTCAGAATTTTCTAAAACTTTACGAATAAGTCTTGAAAACTTAGTAAGATAACTTGACGCATTTTTTATTTCACCGCCCAGAATCATGCGATTGATGGAATTTAAGCAGTTAAATACAAAATGCGGATTCATTTGTGCTCTTAATGCTTTCATTTCTAACTTACTCAATTGCTGCTTGTAGTTTACTTCTTTTATTTGTTCATTCTTTTTTGATACTATTTTTTGATTTCTAACTCGTTGACGGAATGTATAAAAAAGTAATCCCGCTAACAATAGGGTAAAAGTCAAGCCACCTATAATTGCCTTATTTAAGGTTGATTTTCTATCAGCTTTTTTCTTTTGAATTTCTTTTTCTTTAGTTAGTAAGGCAATTTCCTTTTCTTTTTTAGTTGTTTGGTATTTGGTTTCTAGTTCATTTAGTTGCTTTACTTTGTCTGCATTGAAAATTGAATCTTTAACTAATGTAAAAGCATTCTTATAAGCATAGGCATCTTTATAATTACCCGTAGATTCACTAATTTCCATTAAGCTTTTATAACTATTCATTAGAATAGGCTTTGTATTTATTTCTTTTGAGATGTTAATACTCCTCAATAAATAAGATTTGGCGAGGTCATTTTTCTTTAACTTGGCATATCCGTCACCTATTTTACTTAGAATTGATGCCAAATTTCTTTTTGACGGTTGTTTTTCTCTAATGCTAAGTGCTTTTAGATAGTATTCAAGTGCATTATCATAATCACCTGACTTAACGAAAAGTTTTCCGAAATTTTCAAAAATAGATGCGATACCATCTTTATCATTATCTTTAATACTAATTGTAAGTGCTTTGTTTAAGTTCTCTTTTGCTTCTTTGAACTTGTTCATTTCGGCATATGTATTACCTAAACTTTCAAAACTCATTGATAAACCTAGTTGATCATTAAGTTTTTCTTTTATTTTTATGGACTCTTCATAGCTTTTAATTGCTTCAGCATATTTTTTTAATTTTCTCTGTATATTTCCAATTGAATGTAGAGTTGAGGCAATACTTTTTAAATCATTCTTTTGTTTATAGATATCAAGAATACGATGATAGGGAATTAAACTTTTTTCAAAATTCCCTAAATGATTTTGAATAACACCAATTTGGAATAACCCATTAGCTTCTTCCCAAGGGTTATTGTCCTTAACATGATACTGTACATAGATATTTAAATGCTCGAGAGCTTTATTGTAATTACCTTCAAATCGATTGATAACTCCATAATAATAGTGAGACCTAACTATTCCCTTTCTAAAATTTGTTCTTTCAGAAATTAGTTTAACACTATCGGCATACATTCTTGCTGTATCTAATTTAATTCTTGTAATTGCATAGTTCCAGCTAAGAATAGAATACCCTCCAATTTTTATAGAATCTGACCATGTTTCATTTAGTAATTTCTTAATACTGTCATTTTTTTCAAAAGATTGTGCTGAACTTTCATAACAAAAGAGTACTGAAAAAAATATAAAGACTTGTAATAATTTATTTAGTTTCATAACCATAAATGCTATTTACGTATCTAATTTAGATAAATTCTATGAAATGGTAAATAAGAAAATTGATTTCTAGTGTAAGAATAGTTAATTATTAGATACTTATTTTTAGTTTTAAATTTTACTTATCAGGTCTAAAAGAATAGAATATTGATACTATTTTTTAGTAGAAATGAACAAGTGGTTAGGTAAAATGGATAAATGGTTATCAACTTATGTTAAATGGGTTAAAATTTGACAGCTATTATTATAACAAAACTTCGGTTGCAGCATCTAAAACAGAGTTTTCAAAATCTTTAAGATAAACCTGAGCAATGGCAAGATTTTGATGCTCTAATGATTCGCTAATAATGTCTGTTGAAATACCTTTTTGTTTTAAACAAGTAGCAAAACTATGTCTTGCAACATAAGTGGTTATTGGTTTTTGTATATTTGCTAACCTTCCAATTTCTTTTAAAGCATAGTTAAATTGCTTTAACACTTTATTCTTTCTGTTTTCAATTTGAGAAGGTGTTTAGCTCTCTTTTAATAAAATGGGAAATATATAATTTGTATTAGATGACATTTTTATAAAAATCTATTATTTCTTGTACAGGTTTTATAATTTTTATTTGAAATTTACCCTTGGTTTTTGAGCGCGTATAATATATTCTTTCATCTATTATATTTTCCCGTCTAAGATTAATCATGTCCGCAAAGTTCATCCCTCTTGTATAGAAACTAAACAAAAAATAGTTTTTAAAATGTACTAAATGTGGATAATTATCTAAATTTAAAGCAACTATTCTATTTACTTCTTCTAATGTCAGCGCTCTTTTTACTGCTTTACTTTTAAATTTTGAAATTTTATAGGTTTTAAAGGGATATATGATTTTATTTATTACATTTCTTTTTATAGTAAAATTAAATAAGGCTCTTATTCCTCTCATACGAATACTAATGCCGCCATCAGTTCCACCTCTAGAATGTAAAAATATTTCATATTTTTCTAAATAGGTATAATTAATCTCTTTAAAAGTAAGGTGTCTATTTCGTTGAAAACGCATAATAGAATTTAAGGTATCATAATACATTCTTGCATTACCCATTCTACCAGACATTTTCACCTCAGAGACAATTTCTTCTCCAAACTTGAAAATATTTTGATTGATAGGATTTCGTTTGAACTCTAAACTTTCGTTCAAAATCTTCTAAAGTATAATATTCATTTTCAATTTCTAATTCTGTAATGACTTTGTACACTCTATTCTTAATTGTATTCAACAATCTGTTATTTTGGATATAATTATTACTTTTTTTGTTGAATTCTCCTATAATTGGGTTCCATTCAGATTCTAAGGCATTATAAGGTGTCCTAAAATATTTTGACCTTCTATTCTTGGTTACACGTAATGTTATTGGAAATTTATGGTTTGCCAATTTGGTTTTTCTTAAAACTGCTCTTATTGAAGTCATAGGTAAAATATTATCAGTACAACATCTGTACAACAAATTAGGGTATAAATGTAAAATAAATGATGCTAAAAGAAAATTTAAAAAAATTAAAATATTGATAATCAGATAAATATATTCAAAAAAATTAAATGAAAAGGAAAATATTATTTCTTCTAATCAGGAGTTTCCATTAGAACCAATATTTAGGTATGATTTGCCTGATAAAGTGAGGCATGGTGAAACAGCAAGGTTCGTTTATGTACTTCCTAAATTTACCTTGGACAAAAATGAAAAGGTCTCGGTAAAATTAAAAGAACAGCAAAGTAGAGTATTGGAATTGAAATTTAAGTAAAAAGAGTGCATTCAGCGTACATAAACATCGAAAAGTACAAGTCTAAAAGTTTGTACTTTTTTTTTGTAATGAAATAAAAAAGTTATTCTGATACTATTTTTGCTCCATCAAAAGCAAAAAAATATTTCGGAAATAACTTTTTAAGTAATTCTTTCTGTTGGTAAAGTAACGATTCCGTTTCCTTTTCACTCCAAAATTTTGACTTCCGTTTGTCGGGTGCTTAAATATTGTTTAACCTAAAAATTTTAATTATGCAAAAAGCAGTAAAACAAAACGGAACAGCAAAAAAACAAAGTGTAACCGTTAAAAAGGAAGTTCAAAAAAAGTTAACAGGGGTAGCTATCGGAAAAACCACAGTCCCAAAAAAGACAGTTGTACCCGAAAAACCTACAGTTAACTTAGATGAGCGGATTCAGAAGTTTGAAAAGCTAAGAGGTTTAGCTACACAGCGAGAACGATTGACTCAAACGTTAAATGAGGTAACAAAGTTCAATTACAATCAGGATGATTCCAGTTCTTTTTATCTTCGAGATTCTCGAAATCTAGAATTTAAGACTACCAACACAAATCTAATCAAGTTGGTAACTACACATTTACAGTTCACTTTGGAACAACGTAAATCGGAGATAGAAGAACAGATTGTACAATTTGAATTGTAAATTTCTTCAAAAGTGAAAGCCTACTCGCAAGAGTAGGTTTTCTTTTTTTAACTAAAATCAAGTATTATGTATTTAAATAATTTACAACAAGATGAAATTTTTGAGTTTTCAGAAATGAAATTATTAAAAAGCTTAACAAGAATTCAACCCCGAAGAGGACTAGAAAATGCCATTATATCTAATGGTAAGATTGTCAATGTGGTTTCCAATAGTTACGGACATATCCCCAATGAACTGTTTTTTAAGAAAGCAGAAAAAATGTTGGTAGATGTCGACCTGAAGTATCACAAGCGAACTATAAACAGATCTGATAGGTCTTTTATAACGGATTTTATCATAGAAGATGATAATCAGTTTTCAGTCAAAAACAAAGAAGATTTGATACTACCAATGCTACGTTTCAAAAACTCTTACGATGGCAGCGAAAAAACGTCAGGGCATTTTGGATTTTATAGAAAAGTATGCTCCAATGGATTACACGTTGCAGAGACCGAAGTAGAATTTTCAATAAAGCACAGTAAGAACAATACACATTTAATAATGCCAAGATTGAATTCGCTGTTTGATAAGTTTTTGGATAATGAGTTTTATACCATCGTTCAGAAGTTTAATAAGTTAAAAGAAATCAAAATACTGGACACGAAAGCATTTGTTCGAGATATTCTTAAAAAAACAAAACTATTCAGATATGAATGTAGTGACAAGAACGATAATCCTTCAAAGAAATCTCGTGAGGTTATCGAAATTCTAAATTATGAAGCACTACTTTTAAATGAAGCTCCTAATCTTTGGTTAGGCTATAATGCTTTTAATTCCATACTTCACGGTACATTGAAAAAGATTTTTTCAAATCAGGAAAAACTGGATAAAAAATTGTTTGATGAAATATACGAAATGGCTTAACTCATTATTTCAAAAAGGTTTCTCCAGTACCTTATTTAAACTGGAGTTTTTACACGTCACATATTATTATCACCACCTACGGTTATTTTCCTGAATCCTAATCTCATACGGCTCACCATTTATTTCACCTTGAGGAGTATCGATTTGTCTCCTTCGCTCAATTAAGGCGATATCCATTAAAAACACCTTTGATCCATCTTCATGTTCTTTAATTACTAGATTTTCAAGACTTGACAATTCTATTTTAGTCGTTTGTATATCCAGATATTGCAATATACTTGTTTCCACATTAGTTAGTTCCAGACCAAAAGCTAACAGTTTTAACTCATCTAATAGTATAATTATACCTGATGGGGATGTTGTTATAGAATGAGGAGAAAAAGAAACCCAGTAAGAGACTGGAAACTCAACACTATTAAACTCTTTATGGATAGTTTTGATTGAGCCAAAATCCTTTATATTTAAAGTGGTATCATTGATATAGATTTTTGTTTCCCCAAGTGATTCTAGAGTACTGTTTATTGTTAGTCTGAGTTTTGTACCAATTGCTTTGGTCCATTCGGTGGTACTCACACCAATCTCAGAAAGTTTAAGTTCTGCATCTTTATCCAAGACATACTCAAGTTCCGAGATACTATAGGATGGTCTTAAAGGTACTTTGGGGCGCTCGGAATTATCTGTTATGGATAGCTCCATCATGGGAAAACCTTTAAGACTATTTAAAAGCGATGTGCGGTGCTTGCCCTTCCATGCAAAAGATTTCGGTTCTATTTTCAATAGCAAGATGTTTTGAAAAACCGATTGAACAAATTCATGCTCAATATCAGTGTTTACCATAAAAGTATTGATTTCATGGATATTATCTTTAGATGACCAATTTTCTTTCAACTTCTCAATTACTAAATCTCTTATTTCTATCCGAGTTGATGGAAGGAATGATGCAGTTACGTATATAGGTCCACTTTTTATCACAAGCATAGAGCCTATCGTAAAAAAGGAAAGCAATAGAAAAACAAACGTTGAAGATAAAAACGTAAAATCAAAAGAAAAGGGAAGCTTGTTTTTTAAATTGGAAACAAAACGTAACAATGACAAAGAAAAGAAGCCACAGGCCCAATGAGACAGTACTGTCAAAATTATAGGAACCAGAAAATAATTCAAATAGACCCAACTATTACCAAGTTGGATTGATTTTAAAAGCCCTTTAACCGAGTTCGAGTTACCTGTGAATCCTATAAATACCTGTAAGTCTTTTACAAAATAACCAGCCAATAGTAGTAGGGCAAAGAACAGCCAAATTCTTTTTTTTGATGTAAAAGGATAGGAGAAAACAATTGGGAGAAATAACAATACTGAAGCTATAATTGCATTTTTTATATTCCAAACTGCTGCTGGCCTCCAAAACTCAGGTAAATAGTAGAAAATTGCCGTTCCGAAGAAGCCACCGATTAGAATAACTCCTAATGTAAAAGCAATATGTTCTTTCTTAGTTAGTTTCAAAGACGTTTGGTTGGTTCAGAGATAGTCTTCAAATTTGAAATTGGTTATACCTACAAACACTATTTTGATAATTTATAAGGATATAAAAGTACAAAATTTAAGTTTATGGTATCTCAGGCAATTGATTTTAAATCGGAAAGTCAAAATCTAAATTTTCTTAACAGAATTATCGGCAAATTCTTCTTTAGCCTTTGCTCGATACTTCTTAAAAATTCAAATTTTGACTACACATTTTAAGGGGTTTATAATAGATGAAGCCTTTTATTGTTTTTCGGGACAACGAAAAACAGGCATGACATAAGCACTTCTAATTGAAACCCATTTACTTCTCTCGCTTAACTTCCTGTACGCTCCTTTCATAAATGCATTTAAAAGAATTGCTAATGTCCTTATGGAACTTATCAAGACTATACAAGTTTTAGAAAAAAATAAGGTTTCTACTTCCTTGAAAATCTAAAGATTTTACTACGTCGCATACACTCCTGATTTGTTTCCTAAAAGTCTTGACAAAACCCACTTCATCTATTGTGCGATGCACGAAAGAAATCATACAAACACCCCTTAAAATCTAATTTATAGTGAATTTGAATATAGGGAAATATTAATCAGCTTGTCAGATGACAGGTCTAAAATTTTATAGTATGAATACATTAAAAAACAAAGTTCAGTTGATTGGGAATGTAGGACAAGATCCTGAGATTACAGTATTGGACAGCGGTAAAAAAGTAACCCGTTTTTCATTGGCTACTAACGAGAATTATAAAAATTCTAAAGGAGAAAAAATGCAAAATACATATTGGCATAATATGGTCGCTTGGGAAAAAATAGCCGAAGTTATCGAAAAGTATGTTACCAAAGGCAAAGAAATTGCCATTGAAGGAAAATTAGTTTCCCGTTCATATCAGACTAAAGAAGGAGAAAAACGATACATCACTGATGT
The DNA here is from genome assembly GCA_964463085.1 of uncultured Flavobacteriaceae bacterium. Taxonomy (GTDB): domain Bacteria; phylum Bacteroidota; class Bacteroidia; order Flavobacteriales; family Flavobacteriaceae; genus Aureibaculum. The sequence goes on from CAYXAZ010000119.1 coordinate 7,903, forward strand.
AGTAATAAACGAAGTTTTGCTAATGGGTTCTAAAGCAGAAACAGAAGCATAATAGTATAAAAGTAAAGAGGGCGTACACTCTGGAAAAGTTTCGCCCTCTTTTTTCATCATTATAACACAATAACAATGAGAGACAAAGTTAATGAAATTAAAATTAGTTACACCGAAA
>CAYXAZ010000120.1:0-8004 GCA_964463085.1 uncultured Flavobacteriaceae bacterium
TATACAATCTTTAAATAAATAATCAATTAATAATCAATTAGTTGTATATTTAAAACTGTATTTTCAATTAGTAAAGTCCAATAGTTGTGCCAATTCTGATTTACGATTTATGAATTTTGATTTACGATTCAATAACAAAATAACTTAGTAATATTATAGCTTTAATTTCATAGAGAACAAGTTATTAAACAAAAGCTTAAACAGGTATAGACTCTCAATAACAAGATTATCTACATTGTTAAACTCTTAAATCTAATTTTGATAGCTATTGGGACGTCAATCGAATAAATCGTAATTTTATTTCTAAAAGTGTAACAGATGTATTTTTGATATGTCTTTTTAACAGAAACGATTCATTGCAAAACAACAATCAACATATCAACCCCCTTTTGCAGCGCTGTATTAAAGGAGAACAAAGTGCTCAATTCGAAATCTATAAGTTGTATTATAAAGCAATGTTTAATACGTCACTTAGGATTTTAAAGAACAGCTTTGAAGCTGAAGACGTAATGCAAGAATCGTTTCTAGTTGCGTTTACTAAATTGGGCACTTTTAAAGGTGAAGTTACATTTGGTTCTTGGTTAAAAAGGATAGTAATTAATAAAAGTATAACTCAATTAAGAAAGAATAATAAATATGAGGAAGTATCATTAGATAAAGTGGCTAGTCCCGATAGCTATTGGGATGAAAGTGAGACTGATAATATTGAATATACAATGCTTAAAGCAAAAGATATTTCTGAAGCAATCAATCAGTTAAAAGATAATTACAGATTGGCACTCACATTAAATTTGATTGAAGGATATGATTATGAAGAGATTGCCGAAATTATGAAAATAACATATCAGAATAGCAGAACAACTATTTCAAGAGCAAAAAATAAATTACGTCAATTATTAGTAGTGAATTATGAAGGATAAATTAGAACAACGGTTTAAAGAGTTAGAAGGTCAGTTTGATACAGAAGAGCCTAAATTAGGGCACTTTGGCAGGTTTGAAGTAAAACTGGCTAGACAAACTACCCCACAGCAACCTAAATGGAATCCTAATACATGGAAATGGTTAGCTATTGCAGCATCAATTGCCTTGCTTTTCACACTTGGCTTAGGTAATTATTCAACTAAACAAGGTCTAGAATTAGCCGATGTGTCACCAAAAATGGAAGAAACACAAAGCTTTTTTGTTTCAACCATTCAACAAGAAATTGAAAATATAAATTTAAAACGCAACGCTGACAACCAACAGATTATTGATGATGCTTTTAAACAACTCAATAAATTGGAAGAAAATTACAAAAAACTAACTGTAGAGTTAGATGATAGTGATAAAGATAAACGTATCATCTATGCAATGATTGCTAATTTTCAGCAACGTATAGAAATATTACAATCATTATTACAACAATTAGACGAATTACAACAACTTAAAAATAATATAAATGATGAGAAAATTATATAAAATAACAATTGCTTTATTCTTTATTTCGATTGCTATAAATGCTACAGAAATTGATAAATATAAATATGAAAAATCAAAATCTATAAAAAAAGAATTTACGGTTAATGCAGATGCATTATTGAAAATTAATAATAGGTATGGAAATGTTGATGTTACTTCATGGAATGGGAATAAAATTGTGATTGAAGTGAGAATTACTGTCAAAGGCAATGATGAAGATAAAGTAATTAGAAGATTAGAAATGATTAATGTTGATTTTGAAGGTAATCGTGACTTAGTATCTGCTAAAACAGTTATTGAGAAAAAATCTTCAAGTTGGTCATGGAGTTGGGGTAAAAAAAGTAATGTGAATTATCAAATTAACTATAAAGTTAAAGTACCTATTACTAATAATGTAAATTTAATGAATGACTATGGCAATATTTACTTAAATGAAATAGAAGGAGATGCTTATATAAATTGTGATTATGGTAAAATTATTATTGGTGAACTACATAGTAATAATAATAAAATTAATATTGATTATTGTAATGGATCTACTATAAGTAAAATGAATGGAGGTTCTATTAATGCAGATTATTCAAAATTTACGGTAGAAAGTGCCGGTAAAATAGGATTGAATGCTGATTATACAACTTCTGTTTTTGAAAACATAAAAACGTTAAATTATAATTGCGATTACGGAAGCTTAAAAGTCAATAATGGTGCTAGTGTTGTAGGAGATGGAGATTATTTAACCACAAGGTTAGGAAGTATTTCTAAAAAAGTAAATATTACTTCAGATTATGGATCGATCAGAATAGAAGAACTACAAGATGGTTTTGAATCTGTCTCAATTAATGGAGATTATTGTGGTATAAAAATAGGAATACCAAATTCACCTTTCAATTTCATTTTAAAATTAAGTTATGGAAGTTTTAGACGAGATGATGGTAAGTTTGAATTTATCAAACAGATAGTTAAATCATCTTCTAAATATTATGAAGGCTATTTTAAAAGTCAGAATTCAGGTTCAACTATTAAAATTGATTCCGATTATGGAAGTGTAACATTTCAATAATACCATTTTTCTTTTGAGTAAATTTAAGTTAGAAATGGTATAATCCATACAATTATAAAGATTAAATATTAAAACAAACTAAACATAAATATCATGAACTTTTCAAAAAAAAACCACTACCTGTCCTCCTTTGGCGTGAAACACAAAAAAATAAATAGATTTTCTATGAGTAAAAAAATAATAGCAATAGTAGTATTATTAGTTTTTACCACAAGCATAAATGCTCAATGGTTTGGAAAAAGAGTTAGAGGAAATGGCGATATGGTTACCAAAACAAGAAGTGTTGGAGCGTATGATAAAGTTTCTGTAGGAGGATCATTTGATGTAAAATTAATTGCCGGAACAGAAGGAAAATTAACGATCAAAATAGATGAGAACTTATTAGAATATCTGATTACGAAAGTTGAAGATGGCAAATTAAAAATTAAATGGAAAAAAGGAATTAATATTTCTACTAGTAAGGGTATTTTGGTAACCGTACCTTTTAAAGATATAGAAGCTGTAACTTTATCAGGATCAGGTGACGTGTATTCAGAAGATATGATTAAGTCAACTGATTTTAAAGCAGTGCTTTCAGGTTCCGGAGATTTAAAACTAGCCATAAAAGCTAATTATTTATATTCTGCTATTTCTGGTTCTGGCAATATCGGTTTATCCGGTTCGGCTGATAAGTTAGAATATTCTATTTCAGGTTCAGGTAATATCAACGGATATGAATTAGTGTCTAGTGAAGCTGAAGTTAGAATTTCGGGTTCAGGAGGCATTAAGACCAATGTTACTGAAAATTTAAAAGCCAGAATTGCCGGTTCAGGTAATATATATTATAAAGGAAATCCTAAAAGGCAAGATACTAAGGTGAGTGGTTCAGGTAATGTGAGTTCGCGGTAATATTTTACAAATTATTATATGTTAAGAAGAAGAGACTGTTTGGAAAAGCAGTCTTTTTGGTGTTGTAAGAATATAAAAGGGAATTAAATTTGATTGATTTATTTTAAGAGTTTGTATAGGTAAACAATTATTGCCATATTTGGTTTTACAAAAACTATGCTGAAGCGGTAAAATTGAAGATTATTTCATTGTAATAATCAAATTTTAAGTTAAATTCATACCTAAAGCTGTTTTTTGTAGTTTTAGCTAAACCTCTAAATATGTTATTTTGTTAAGGACTATTCAGATAATTGCCCTAATACAGGGAATTCTCCTTGTTTTTGTTTTGCTTAAATATAAAAAACAAAAACACAAACCTGCTTTTTGGTTGCTTATAGGAAGTATTATTTCTGTTCTTTTGTACCTAATTGGAGATGATGAAAATAATCTATTTTTTGAGGATATTGATTGGTTCTTTTTAGATGTAACTCTCTTTATTACTTTCTTCTTTCTTTTTGTAAAATACTTTGTTTCTAAAGCAGACAAATTCAAAAAAAGCAATTATCTGTTCTTTGCACCTAATATTATTTACCTTATAATTGAAATTTTTGAAGGTAATGAAGCTTCACTTTTGCTTGAAATATTTGAACTTTGTGTTGAGTTTATATTTTTATCATATCTAATATATACCATTTTTATGGTTGTGCGTGTAAAAGAAAATAGACCCGTTTGGTTACTTTATTTTTTAATTCCTTTGACAATTACGCTCAGCATTTCTATTATTGATGAATTGCTATTTTTCTTTAAGATAAATTTTTCCTTTGAATCATTTATGCCTGAAAATTCATATATATTGATCACTGCAGCTTTTTTATTCTATTTTATTACATTGAAATTAATTTTCTCACAAAAAGAATTTAATTCACATTTACTAATACCAGATTCATCAAATATGTATGCTACTTCGGGTTTAAAACTTCAAAAAATAGAGACCTACAAAAGTCAGTTACTGCAATTGATTGAAGAACAGCAATTATATAAAGACACCAAACTTTCCATTAATAAAGTAGCTGAAGAACTAGGAATACCCAGGCAGTATGTTTCTGAGGTTTTAAATGTGCATATGAATACGAATTTTCAGGACTTTATAAACCAATATAGAGTAGAAGCATTCGTTGAATGTATACAAAAGAAACAATATGAGCATTTTACACTTTATGGTATTGCCAATGAGGTAGGGTTCAATTCCAAATCATCATTTAATGCTACTTTCAAGAAAATTAAAGGATTAACTCCTACTGAATACAAAAAGAACCTGTAAGTAAATTCAGAAATACGTCTAAAATAATCATTTTGGACATCCTTATCATATTCTCAACCTAATAACACTGTACTTTTGGATATATAATTAACATTCATGAAATTTTTATCAATTGCAATATATGTAATACATGCTTTTCTTTCCTGTTTATTATTTGGCTGTAAAAATTTGCCAGATAATCATGTGCTGTTGGCGTTTCAAGAGAAATTTCCCGATACTAAAAATGTTATATGGGAAGAAGAAAATGAAGGATGGGAAGCACATTTTAATATTCAAGGTGTAGAACATTGGGTCGACTTTGATATAACAGGAAAATGGTTGGAAACCGAAAAACAAATTGTTATAGATGAGATACCTGAAATAGTAATGAATGCCTTAAAAACAAAATATAGTGGGAGTAAGGTTTATAAAGTGTACGTGGAAGAGAACCAAGATGGTGTAATCTATGAATTTGAATTTAAGGAAGAAGATATGGAAGTAGAAATAGATGAATCAGGTAATTTTTTACATCAGGATAATGATGAATAGTGTAAGAATAACATTAGCACTATGTTGTTTGCTCTTTTTGGTAGTTACTACAAATACATTTTAGTAAGACAAAGTGATAGAAAATGTAAGAGATATATTCCTGTTGTTATTGCCAACAACTACATTGATAACGCTATTTGTATTAAAGTATACCCTAAACAAACCAAGACCCTATGACAGTGAGAATTATATATTTCCGGTTGGTTTAAAAATCTTATTAAAAAGATCATTAAACAATATCTTTTAAAAATAGTATGGAAAATTGTCTGCTAGATACTGTATATAAATTATAAATGTTTCACCAATACATGAATACTTCAAGGAATATAAATAGTTGTATTGTAATTCCCTGTTATAATGAGGAAAACGGATTGTCCTTGCAGGAGTATTGTGATTTTATTGAAGGGAATCCAAGAATTATACTTTGTTTTGTCAACGATGGTTCATCAGATAAAACTAAAGAAGTGCTTGAAGAATTAAAAGGTAAATTTCAGGAACAAGTAGCTATTATTTCATATACTAAAAATGCTGGAAAAGCCGAAGCTGTAAGAAAAGGTATACTTTATTGTAATAGCACATACAATCATTCATATATAGGATATCTTGATGCAGATTTATCCACATCATTACAAGAATGTATAACACTAATTTCCTTCTTAAATGAAAGTATAAATTTCGTTTTTGGGTCGAGAATCATGAAACTAGGGTCAATTATAGTTAGAGATCGCTATAGATTTTTAGTTGGAAGGATTATAGCCACCATTATTTCTAACATATTAAATTTAAAGGTGTACGACACCCAATGTGGATGTAAAGTTTTTACAAAAGATCTATCAACACAATTATTTGAAAATAATTTTATCTCTAAGTGGTTGTTTGATGTTGAAATTTTTTACAGGATGATTGTCCTTTACGGAAGGAAACAAATGCTTGAAAAAACGATTGAAGTTCCATTAAAAAAATGGATTGACAAAGGTAATTCAAAGGTAAAACCAACATATTTCTTTAAACTCTGGTTAGGATCTATACCGCATCAAGAAGAAATATAGAGTAATAAGCAGTAATAAATATTCAAATATACAAACCCAAAATGCTTAAAGAAAAGTATAAGAATACTTCCTTTTATTTGTTTATTTCGGTTATGGTTCTCGTACTCTTTAGGTTTATACTTACAAGAGCAATCCCGTTATTAGATAAAACGGAGGCAAGATACGCAGAGATTGCCCGATTAATGTATGAAACAAAAGATTGGGTGGTTTTGCAAATAGATTATGGTATTCCTTTTTGGGCTAAGCCACCATTATCTACATGGCTTTCTGCCTTGAGTTTCGAAGTGTTTGGAGTCAATGAAATTGCAGCTAGGTTGCCATCCTTTATAATGGGTATCGGTATAATTATTCTTGTAGGTAACGTGGTGAAAAAATCAGGTACCTCTTTCTATCTGTCAGGTTTTATTTTATTAACAATGCCTGAATTTTTAATCCATACAGGTGTAGTTTCTACCGATTCAGCATTAGGATTTTCGATCATCCTTATTATGCTCTCTTTTTGGAAGGCTATGAGTAGTGACAAAAGATCATTTTGGAATTATTTATTTTTTATTGCTATAGGTTTAGGGCTTTTAGCTAAAGGTCCTATTGTATTAATATTAACAACTCCACCTATTTTTACTTGGTGTTTGCTAAGAAAAGGCAGATTTAAAGAAGTATTTTTAAAATTACCATGGGCTCTTGGGATTCTAATTACTTGTCTTATTGCCATACCTTGGTATGTTTTAGTAGAACAACGATCCCCGGGATTTATTGATTATTTTATAGTTGGCGAACACATTAAACGATTTATAGAACCCGGCTGGCATGGCGATTTGTATGGTGGACCCAAATCGCAAGCTTTGGGAATGATCTGGGTTTTTTTATTGATTTTCACATTTCCATGGATACAGGTTGTTTTATACTTAATCTGGAAGGAACGACAAACAATTTTTAAAAATAAATGGGTTTCTTATTTGGTTTTATGGCTCTTTTGGACCCCGTTATTTTTTACATTTTCCAAAAACATTTTGCATACCTATATTGTTCCTGTAACAGTTCCTATAGCACTTTTAATGGTCTATTGGTGGAAAGATTATCAAAAGAAAACCCTTTTATTGAGCATCAGCTCTATTTTTCCTTTGTTAGCTATTATTGCATTTTTTGGTTTTTTTCTAAACGGTACCTTAGATAAGTATGCGGATTCTGATAAGTACCTTTTATATGATCAAAGTATTCATACAACTGAAAAGAAAATTCCTATTTATTATTGGAAACAAAAATCATATTCAGGACAATTCTACTCAGCAGGAAGAGCAAAAATAATCCAAACTCCAAAGGCATTAGATTCCGTTATGCAACTACATAATAAATTATTTTTTGTTGTATTAAATAAAAATAAGGAAGAAATTTCAGGAGTATTTAATGAACGACTCACTTTTTTGGAATCTAATTATAAAACCTCAATTTTTTTATATGAATACTTTCCATGATTTTGAAACATGGTTCTTTATAAGTAATAAACTAATATGATTTTAAATAACAGAAAACATAATGAATGAATTAAAAAAGAACTCTTTTGTATCAATACTGTTAGTTCTATTTTTTACATTTTTTGTTGAATCAATATATGCTCAGTTTTCCATTGGATCATCATACGGTATTCAAATACCGGGTAGGAAAGATCTTAATCGAAAAGAATTCCCCTAGGCTCTGCCTCGGGGTTTCCGATTTACCTCTCC
>CAYXAZ010000121.1:0-7977 GCA_964463085.1 uncultured Flavobacteriaceae bacterium
GGTGGATTTTTGCCTTAGCAAAAAGACGGGGTGGTTATTTTATTTTTGTTAATCTGTCTCTTATTATAAAAAATAACCTATTCTTGATTCAAAGTTATAGAGTTGTCTGAAAGTCATACCTACAAGGAATTCCTACAAGGCTTTATAAACCTTGCAGGATTAGTTATTTTTAACGCTTTATTAAAAAATAAAGTCTCACTAAAAAACCCAAATTTGAAATACATCAAATTTGGGTTTAAACAAACAAAAACTAAGTAATTAATCAATCCACGTTATCGTGCAAAAACGAATTATTAGAACGTAATTGAATATCATCATTGTCATCTTCACTTAATGATATTCTTGAACTATTTTCTGTAACTTCAGAAGAAGGTTCAATATCTTCTAAATCGACACCCATTCTTTTATAGGCTGGTTGATTTTCTATTTCATCAATATTTTTATTTACTCTATTGACAAATTTGTAATTGAAATCTTTCATTTTTCGTCTTCTTTCATCAGCTGTTCCTTGTACTTCTGCAATAGTTCGGTTTAAAGGAGAATCTTCATCACTTCCTTTAAAACGATCATTATCATCACTTTTATTTTCTATTCTGACATCAAATTTTAATTCTTCATCTTCAACTTCCTTATCTTGAGCTAAAACTTCATTTTGTTTAGGCTCATCATCCATATAATCTTCTAAGCCATGTTTAATTTTACCGTCAACCGTATGTACGGGCTTCACTAAAACCGGGTCTATAACTTCAATATCACTAATACTAGATGCAGATAATTGATGTGTAATTGTAGTTTCTTCAGCCTCTGCCCTCTTTTTAGGAGCTAAAGGCAAATCAAAAGTTAAGGTAATTTGGTTTTCTTCCTCTTCTTCTTCAATAATTTCTTCTTTAGCAACAACTTGTTTGATAACAAACTCATCAATAGTTTCAGTATCTACCTCATCATACACTACATCTATTTCATTAACCGATTCACTATCTGATATCAATTCATTTTCATCTTCTTGATAATTAGGAGTAATAATCTCTGCCTCGGTTTCAATCTCTAATGTATGTCTTACAATTGTTTCTTTTTCAATTTGAGTCTCTTCTGCTTTACTTTGTACATCTTCTAAATCATGAACAATTTTTTTAGCTTCAGTACTGGTAATTTCTAACTGTTGTTCTTGATTAAAACCTGTAGCAATAATTGTTACTGCTATAGCTTCACCTAAACTATCATCTTCACCAACACCCATTATGATATCAACATTGCTCTTAGATTGACTTTGGATATAATCATTGATTTCACCTATTTCATCAATAGTAATTTCTGCGGTACCGGAAACGATCAGTAATAATACATTTCTAGCTCCGGTAATTTTATTATCATTTAATAATGGAGAATCCAATGCTTTTGTAATTGCTTCTTGTGCTCTGTTTTGACCTTCTGCTGTAGCAGAACCCATTATAGCCGTTCCACTATTAGAAAGGACTGTTTTTGCATCTTTTAAATCAATATTTTGTGTATAGTGATGCGTAATTACTTCGGCAATTCCTGTTGCAGCAGTTGATAATACTTCATCCGCTTTTGAGAAACCTGCTTTAAAACCTAAATTACCATAAACTTCGCGTAATTTATTATTATTGATAACCACCAAAGAATCTATATGCTCTCGCATTCTCTCAATTCCTTTTTGTGCCTGAATATTACGCATTTTGCCTTCAAAAGAAAATGGTATTGTTACTATCCCAACAGTAAGCAAATCCATTTCTTTAGCAATTTTAGCAATAACCGGTGCAGCACCAGTGCCTGTACCACCACCCATACCAACAGTAATAAAAACCATTTTTGAATTGGTACTTAACATCGCCTTTATATCTTCCATACTTTCTAAAGCCGCTTGTTCACCAACATCAGGATTAGCACCTGCACCTAACCCTTCGGTTAAAGAAGCTCCTAATTGAATCTTTGTTGTTACCGGACTACTTTGTAAAGCTTGTGCATCAGTATTACAAACTACAAAATCAACACCTTTTATTCCTCTTTTAAACATGTGGTTAACGGCATTACTGCCACCACCTCCAACACCAATAACTTTGATTACGTTTGATTGATTTTTTGGTAAATCGAATGCAAGATTTTCAAATTCTGTACTCATAACTTTTTTCTTTTTGGGATTCTATATTTTCTACTTTTTAATTTCAATTAATTGTCCGCTCATCGGCGCTCACGCTTCACTATTCTGCGTTATCTAAAAACTCTCTAAACTTATCAGCCCATTTTTCAAAAATTGACTTTCTATCTTCTTTAATTGTACCATCAAAAGTTGTTTCGTCAGAACTACTTCTGCCAGCTGAATGCGTTGATGATGTTTTGGATTTATCTCTTTGATATAAGCCTTTCATTAATAATCCAACCGCAGTTGCATAAGAAGGGCTCAATAAATCTACATCAGAATCGCCAGCCAAATGTTCATTCGGATATCCTATTCTGGTATCCATGCCTGTAATATATTCAACCAATTGTTTGATATGCTTCAATTCTGCACCACCACCGGTCAAAACAATACCGGCAATTAATTTTTTCTTAGTCTCTTCATGACCATAATTCTTGATCTCTAAATATGCTTGTTCAATAATTTCAACAACACGAGCATGAATTATTTTCGATAAGTTCTTTAATGTTATCTCTTTCGGATCTCTACCTCTTAAACCGGGAATAGAAACAATTTCATTCTCTTTATTTTCACCAGGCCAAGCTGAACCAAATTTTGTCTTTAGTAATTCGGCTTGCTTTTCAATAATTGAACATCCTTCTTTGATATCTTCAGTAATTACATTTCCACCAAAAGGTATTACGGCTGTATGACGGATAATACCATCTTTAAAAATGGCTAAATCTGTAGTACCTCCACCTATATCTATCAATGCAACACCTGCTTCTTTTTCCTCTTGACTCAATACAGCTTCTGAAGATGCCAATGGTTCTAAAGTTATATTTGATAATTCCAATCCGGCACTCTTGATACATCTACCAATATTTCTGATAGATGAAACCTGACCAACAACTACATGAAAATTAGCTTCTAACCTGCCCCCATACATTCCTACTGGGGCTTTTATCTCTGCTTGACCGTCAACTTTATAATCTTGAGGTAAAACATGGATAATTTCTTCACCCGGCAACATTACTAATTTATGCACTTGACCTATCAACTTGTCAATATCGTTTTCATCAATAACCTTTTCAGAATTAGGTCTGGTAATATAATCGCTATGGTGTAAGCTTCTGATATGCTGACCTGCAATACCTACAACCACATCTTTAATTTTAAAATCTGAAACGCTCTCAGCCTCTTCTATTGCCTGTTGAATAGATTGAATAGTTTGTGTAATATTATTAACCACACCTCTATGCACGCCTAAACTTTTGGCATTACCTATACCGAGTATTTCAATTTTTCCATACTCGTTGGTTTTACCAATCATGGCAACAATCTTGGTGGTACCAATATCTAAACCAACTGCTATGTTATCTTGTTCCATAATTTAGTTTTTTGTGCACACAACTTGATTGCTATACATCAAATTTATTTTTTTATAGGTATCAAGTGTTTTATCATTTAATACTTTGTGGTAAAACACCTTTAATTTTTTAATTTTTTTGTCAATTTGTTGTAAACTTCCTAATTCAATAGTTTGATTTCCTACTCTTGTCTTCAACAGAAACTCTTTTTTTGGAGTTTGGGTTATGCCAACTATCTGTTTTTTTAAAAACTCATCTTCATAAATAAGTTTTGCCAATGTGTACATTTCATCTGAAATTTTATCATCATTAACGCCCTCAACAATTGGAACTCTTGCAGAATAATTTGACGATAAAGGCATTTTATTTCCCTTACTGTCAATATAATACACCTGTCCACTTTGATTGACCCTTGCAATTGGTGTTTTTTGTTTTATAATTGCACCTAATTCACCATTCACCGATAAAAAAACTTCTGCATTTTCTATCATCTTATTAGAAAGCAATGTTTCTTCTAATTCTTTCAAAAATATGTTTTCTTTTGGTTGGTTTATGAGTCCGCTATAATTTTGTATTAACAATTTATTAACCATTTCATAAGTTATAAAAAGGTTGTCTCCATTTTCAAATTTGATGTCAATATTTTCAATTTTTTTGGCATTATTTCTATGGGATGAAAACCCATAAAGAAATACTACAAAAGCTATTAACAAGAGTCCTTTTATAAAACCAACATACCTCTTCATGCTACTTTATTTAATAAATTATTTTTTACTTCATTCACCATTTCCCCAATGTTTCCGGCACCTATCATCACAATAACAGCCGCATTAGAGATATTTATATTTTCAACTAGTTGTCCTTTTGATACTTTCTTTTTATTCTCAATATTTACTTTACTTAATAACCAATCAGAAGTTATTCCTTCAATTGGTTTTTCTCTTGCAGGATATATATCTAAGAGTATTAATTCATCAAATTTTGCTAAACTCTCAGCAAAATCATCTGCAAAATCTCGCGTTCTGCTAAATAAATGCGGCTGAAATACCGCCAATGACCTTTGATGAGGGTATAATTCCTTTATAGCATCTGCAACAGCATTAATTTCTGTAGGATGATGCGCATAATCGTCAATTAAAACCAAGTTATCTGTCTTAATTTTATATGTAAATCTGCGTTGAATACCTTTAAATGTTTTTAAAGCTTTGGCAATGGTCTGGAGTTGAACTCCATACTTATTTGCCATTGCCAAAGCTGCCACAGTATTTAGCACATTGTGTTTTCCTGAAAGATTCAGTTCTATATTTTTTATAATTTCTGATGGGGTATGTACATCAAAAAAATAGGTTCCGTTCTTAATCAATATATTTTTAACATCGTAATCTGCATTTTCTTCAATTCCGTAGGTGATTCCTTTAATCAATAATCCTTTTTTGACAAAAAGAGTGTCAGAAACTTTGTTTGAAAAATCTATAAAGGATTGCTCTAAAGCATCTGCTTCTCCATAAATATCTAAATGGTCAGCGTCCATTGAAGTAATACATGCAATATTGGGAGAAAGCTGTAAAAATGACCGATCGTATTCATCAGCTTCTACAACACTAATTTCATCTCCGCCAAGGATAAGATTAGAATTGTAATTCTCTGAAATCCCACCTAAAAAAGAAGTAGCATTAACCCCTGCTTCTTTTAATATATGCCCTAAAATGGTAGAAGTGGTTGTTTTACCATGTGTGCCGGCAACCGCAAAGCAGAAAGTGTTTTTGGTAATCTCACCCAATATTTCAGAACGCTTATAAATAGTATAGTTATGCTTGATAAAATAATTCAATTCACTATGCTCTTTTGGAACAGCCGGCGTATATACAACCAATGTTTTTTCCTTATCAAAAACTTGTTTAGGTATAGCATCGATTTCATCATTAAAATGGATTGATATCCCTAAGTTTTCTAATGATCTTGTAATTGGAGAAGCTGTTTTATCATATCCGCTAACGTGAAAATTATGAACATGAAAATACCTAGCCAATGCGCTCATACCAATACCGCCGATGCCGATGAAATAAATGCTATGTATATTATTTAAATTCATATTTACCTACTGTCGGTCAAGCTCAGTCAAGACCTCTATAACCTCTCGACTGCGCTCGAGGGGACATTCTACTGTTAAGTTTTATTTATCAGTTTTTCAACTTCGTTTACTATATGTTCTGTTGCTTTTGGCAATGCTAATAACTTGATGTTCTTGCTTAATTCTTTTTGCTTCTCCTCATCATTTAACAGGTTTTCAAATTGTTCTTGAAAATCATTCAATTCATTTTCTCTCATCAATATTGCTGCATTTTTATCAACTACAGCCAGTGCATTTTTAGTTTGATGGTCTTCAGATACATTTGGCGATGGAATAAAAACAACCGGCTTCCCTACGATACATAATTCTGATATTGATCCTGCCCCGGCTCTACTGATAATGATATCTGCCGCTGCATAGGCTAAATCCATTTTATTGATAAACTCAACAACATTGACACCTGATAATGAGTTGAAATGTTTGTACTCATCATAGTATAGTTTACCTGTTTGCCAAATAACCTGTACATCACTATCAACCAGCCTGTTAATTTGGCTTTCTATCAGTTTATTAATAGCTCTGGCGCCTAAACTACCTCCTAAAATCAATACTGTTTTTTGATTGGAATTGAGTTTAAAGAACTGTTGCGCTTCATTTCTTTTATCTGCTATTTCTAATAAATCCTGACGAACAGGATTACCTGTTTTTACAATTTTATCAGCCGGAAAAAAGCATTCTAAACCATCATAGGCAACACAAATTTTAGTTGCTTTTTTACTTAATAATTTATTTGTAATTCCCGGATAGGAATTCTGCTCTTGCACCAAGGTCGGAATCCCTTTTCTATTTGCCATTTGTAAGGTTGGTCCTGATGCAAAACCACCGGTACCAATCACCACATCAGGCTTGAATTTTCTAATAATTTTCGTTGCATTCCACAAACTACTCATCAATTTAAATGGAAATAACAGATTTTTCAATGTTAACTTTCGTTGGATGCCTGAGATCCATAATCCTTTGATATCATATCCAGCTTGAGGTACTTTTTCCATCTCCATTCTATCTTGTGCTCCTACAAATAAAAAGTTCGCATCTGAATTTCGTTTTTTTAATTCGTTCGCTATGGCTATTGCAGGATAAATGTGACCTCCTGTACCACCACCGCTAATCAATATGTTTAATTTATGTTTAATTGTTTATTATTTAATTGTTTATAATCTCTTTTTCTTTAATGTTTCGGATTCTGTGTTCCGAATTTGGGGTTTTAGATTTTCATTTAGAAATTGCTAATAACCCAATTATGTCATCTATCTTCAGTCTCTTCTCTTTTCTCTCTTTTCTCTTTTTTCAATACTCATCTCTCAATATTATCCTATCGCTTCATGTAAAATATCCAATGGGTTTTCATCTTTCTTTTTCTTAACTATAGCTGCTTCTCTATCTGCACTCACACTTAAAATAATACCAACAGCAAAACAAGTCATCCATATAGCAGTACCTCCTGTACTTATTAATGGTAATGGCTGTCCCGTTACAGGAAACAATCCTACAGCTACTGCCATATTTATCAATGCTTTAAATATGATAGGAACACCAACACCTAATACCAATAAAGTGCCAAAAATGGTTTCTGTTTTGGTAGCGACTATCACTATTCTAAAAAGTAATCCCAGATATAATATGATTAATACAATAGCACCTATTAAACCGAATTCTTCAACAATAATGGCATAAATAAAATCTGATGATGATTGTGGTAAAAAGTTTTTCTGAACACTTTTACCCGGTCCTTTTCCTCGTATTTCACCGGAAGCTATGGCTAGTTTTGCTTTTTCTGCCTGGTAATTTTCTTCTTCATTTGCACTTGAAAAATTTTCAATTCTACTTGCCCAAGTATTTATCCTGCTATTCTTAAATGTATCAGGAAAAGCTTTTGCTGTTAAAATAAACAAGGCAAAAATTAGTATTCCTATACCTACTATAGCACCAATATATTTTAAAGGATAACCTCCTAAAAAAGCTATTATTAATACCATAGAAAAAACGATAGCTGTCGTTGAAAAGTTAGCCGGTAAAATCAATGCTAACACTATTCCAACAGGAATCCATAATTGTAAAATACTTTCTTTAAATAATATTTTCTTTTCTTTATTTTTAGCTAAATATCTTGCTACATACATCATCACAACTACACTTGCTAATGTTGATGTTTGAAATCCTATCCCCACAAAGGGAATATTTATCCATCTACTAGCATTCACGCCACTTATAGTATTTCCTTGAAATAAGGTATAGCCTAATAACACTAAAACCACCGGAATCAATAAGACCGAAAGACCACTAAAATATCTATAAGGTATTTTATGAGTTGCATAAATAATTACAAAACCGAGTAATAA
>CAYXAZ010000122.1:0-7702 GCA_964463085.1 uncultured Flavobacteriaceae bacterium
GGGTTTCCGATTTACCTCTCCTTGGGAGAGGTCGGAACTGCGAAAAGCAGTTCCGGGTGAGGTAAAATACAAAATTTCGGTTTTTGGTACTAAGACCAAAATGAAACCGGCGAAATACCCCTATGGCTCTGCCTCGGGGATAGTCGATTTCAAGAAACTTTTTATTTATCATTCAGCTCATTTTTTTCATCAACCACAATGGCTATTTTATTCCCTAAAGGGCTAATTGCTATTCTTGTAATTCCATTGAGTTTAAAAGATTCTAAGGATGCAAATTCAATCCACTCTTTATCAATACCGGGTTTTAGTTTGAACAGTTTATTTTCTTTTCCCATAATAATGATACCGTTAGGTGTCCAAGCCATATCTTGCGAATCTTTTAAAGGATCAGTTATATATTTTTTCTCACTATTAACAGGGTTAATTGAATAAATTTCAGGTTCATCTTCTTCTAGATTAATATAACTTATTAAATCTGTTTCTGGAATTTTATGAATAGATCTTCCAATATTTTTTTCTATAGGATACTTAATTTTAAATTTTAAATTAGAAACTTGTAATGTTGAAGGGTCACCCAGTACAAAAGCAACAACCATATTTTTATTATACCAAGCATGATATCCTACTGTTAAATTTTCTATCAATACTTTTGGTTTTCTTCTACTAAAAGGATACATCCATAGTAATTGAGTGCCATCATCTTCTAAACGAATTGCTGTAAAATGTTTTTTATACGGTGTTTGAATAGGTGAATATTCATTACCCATAGTGCTTGTCAACCAAGCTTTTGTTTGATTTTCAAGATTATATAAAACAATATCAGTTTGATTATCTCTTGTTGAGGCAAACAGTACTCCGGTACCGTCATTCAAAAAAGAAGGTTGATTATCATACCCTTTATTATTTGAAATATTTACAGGATTCTCTACTGTAAAAACACTATCGTTTTGTATAAAATCAAAAAGATATATTTCAGTTGCCGGTTGACAATAAATAAAAGCAGTTGTAAAAAATATAATTAGATGTAATCTTTTTCTCATAGATATTAATACTTGGCAGAAGTACCTTTTTTAGTCCCGATAGCTATCGGGATCGTTTTTTTAATAAACTCTCTCAAATGTTCATTTGCTGCTTCTAAATCTTTATAGCGTAAATACATCATATGCCCACTTCTATAGCCATGAAAGTTCAAACGATCTTTGAGTTTACCACTTGGGTCGATCTGCCACATGGTATATTTTGCATTAAAATATGTAGTTGCGCCATCATAATAACCAGATTGAAACAGCACATTCAAATATGGATTCTGCGCCATAGCTTGACGTAAATTATCTCTGGTATTATCTTTACTGTTGTCCCAAGGGTGAACATCACCAAACATATTATATTTAATGTCTGTTTTATAATTTAGATGTTCTCTTAAATAATAATTGATTGCCGGTGTAAATGAATGTAACCAGGAAGTTAGTTCAGCACTATAATCAGGGCGTATTCCTGTATCTCTTTTATCGATACCTAAATAACGAGAATCTAATCTGCCAATAGTAAAGCCTTTATCACGTTTTAACTCCTTCCAAAAAAAGGAAGTAGGTACAACCAAATTATTTTGTAAGATCGCTTTTTCAGATAGACCCGAATAATATGACATTTTAGCTGCCACTTCTTTCTTTTTAGCTTCGTTTAAAAAACCTCCTTTGGTAAGTGCCGGAATAACTTCTTCTATGGTATATTTTTCTACTTCGGGTAAAATTTCTAACAGATCTTTTTGTTGTAGATCAGCACTTAATGCTTTTTGATACCATGCGGCAGCTGTAAAATAAGGTAAATTTAAAGCTGATGAAACAGGTCCTCCGGTTCTAAGCACCTTATAATCAGCAGGAGAAACCAAAACCACTCCATTTAAGTACATCCATTGTTTATTTTGTAACTCTAATGCTAAACCGGAAACACGTGTACCTCCATAGCTTTCGCCTATTAAATATTTTGGAGAACGCCATCTATTGTTTTTGGTAACAAAAGTGTTAACCCATTCTGCTAAATATTTAATATCTGCATTGATTCCGAAAAATTGTTTACGATCAACTTTTTTATCCTTATCAGCATTGATAATTCTTGAATATCCGGTATTGACTGGATTTATAAATACAATGTCAGCTACATCTAAGATAGAATATGGATTTTCTTTAATGCCATAGGGTTGTACAGGATAACCTTCATCGTCAATTTTTAATATCTGAGGGCCTGTATATGCAATATGCATCCAAACTGAAGCTGAACCAGGACCTCCATTAAATGAAATGAGTAAAGGTCTGCTAGCATCATTTTTAATGTCTGAACGCTTATAATACGTATAAAATAATGAAGCGATTACTTTACCGTCTTTATCCCAAACAGGTTGTGTTCCGGCAGTAGCAGAATAAGGAATAACCTTACCTTTAATAGTAACTGTATGTTTTGTTTTTATAGTAGATTCTGTTTCTAATTTTCGATCTTGTGCAGTTGAAATAACTACAAAAAAGAATGCCAATACTAAAGTAGCGTAATTTTTCATTTGTTAATATTTATTTTTTTAATGGTCAGATGGAATTCGAATAATATTCCTTTCAGTAGTATTGAAATTTTTAAATATTCTCATTTCATATCAACTATTTTGATTTGTTTGGGTAGTTTTAGAAATTGGGTTGTACAAATATAGAATTTTGTAAGGTTTTTGTATAGTTTATTTATCAACAATTATTCTCTGTGTTTTCTATTTTTTTGACAAAGTTCAATAACCTGTTGTATTCTATTTTGTCTTGTCTCTTTACGTTTAGCTTGATTGAGCCAGGATAAGTAACTTTTTCGGTAGCTTGGGGCAAAATTTTGATAATTATCAAAAGCAATATTGTTTTTATTAAAAGCTATTTGTAGATCATTAGGTACTATTAGATTTTCAACATCATCTAAAGCTGTCCATGAGCCATCTTTTTTAGCAGCTTTTATTTTTACCAAGCCACTATGATGCATTAAATTTTCTTTAATTAAACTTTCTATGTGAGTTTTATTTAGTTTGCTCCAAACACTTTTTGGGTTTCGTGGACAAAAATATTGGCGTCTGCGTTCATGGTCTAATTTTTTTACGGTGGAATCAATCCAGCCAAAGCATAGCGCTACTTTTACAGCTTCTTCCCAACGCATACTAGGCTTTTTGCTTTCTACTTTATAAAGAATAAGGTAGATTCCGGTTGAGTTATTATGATTTATTTCAAGCCAAGTACGCCACTCTACATCGTTTTTAAAATAGATTTCCGGTTTATCAGACATTTAGAAGATAAATTAAACGTAAAGTTACTGATTTTGATGGTATATTTATCTTTTATTAAAACTACATCATTATGAAAATTTACACTTTACTTTTTATGTTCATTGTTTTTATTTCAACAACTATAAAAGCACAAGATTCTAAAACAATAGACTTACCTTATTATCAAATACCTGATGCTCCAGAAAAATTTACTGCCGGTACTGTAGCTGCGAGAGTTATTGACGGACTTGGATTTCGTTACTATTGGGCAACCGAAGGTTTACGCGATATTGATCTAACTTATAAACCTAATGATTCTGCCCGAACTACGTTGGAAACTATTGATCATATTTATGGATTATCTAATGTTATTGCAAATGCCACCAAAAAATCAATAAATGATTTTACCGTCGAGCAACCAAAACTATCATATAATGAAAAGCGTAAAAGAACACTAGAAAATATAAAACAGGCAAGTGAAATACTTAAAATAAGTGATGCTCAGGAAATAGAAAAATTTAAAATAATTTTTAAAGGAAAAAGCGGAACAAGCGAATACCCTTTTTGGAATAATTTGAACGGTCCTATCGGCGATGCGCTTTGGCATACCGGACAAGTAGTGTTATTACGGCGAGCATCAGGAAATCCATTTAATTCAAAAGTAAGTTTGTTAAGAGGCAGGTTACGAGATTAATAATTTTTTTATTCAATTCTCACCATCAGTATCGAAGTTAAAAAATAATTTATGGCTTGAAGTAGGATGATAGATGACGAAAGTATTCTTCGGTCTTCGCAACCACATATATTTTATTTGTTAGATATTGACTGTAATTTTAGCCCAAAGTATTTTATTCCGCTTTTTTATAAGCCTCTTTTAACCAATCAATCAATTCAGAATTAACATCATTAACTGAAGTTAATTGAACACGATGTGTACACATAGTGCCAAAAGGCCCCGAATTTTCAAGACGATTAGTAATTGGTTTATCTTTTAATTTTAATCCAAGATCAATTCGAGTTTTAGTAGCTGGTTTTATTAGAGCAAATTGACGTTTTCTAATCATGCTTACACTTGCCTTTTTTGGTGTGTTAGTAATATCATTGCCAAATTTTGAAATTTCTGCAACTAATTTTTCATAAATTGGCTTTAAATCTTCTTTTCCTTTGTATTGATTTATTAATAAATCATCTGGCGTCTCTTGATTATCTTTAGACAATGTAACAATAGTATTTGCAAAACCATGTGTCACACTGTGTTCGTTTTTTAAAAATTTAACAGCTTCACCATGTTTTGCAAAATTCTTTGTTTTCAAGATCTTTATCCATTCTTGTAATGACTTGCCTGTTTTTTCAGGTATATTATTAATCATTGTTTGCAGTGCTTTGTCCATGATTTAGGTATTTTAATTGTTTGAATTTACAAAAAAAGCTGCAACAAAATTTGTTACAGCTTTTAAATATCAGAAAATATATTAAAAACTATTTAATTTCTTTGATAGCATTATCAATCAATGCGCGTAAATGTTGTTTATGGGCTCTTGAAGAAATATTACCTGTTGGAGCTGCCATGGTTCTAATTTTTTTCAAATTATACAATGCCATAGATTTAGTGGTATGTGTGTATTTACCTTTTTGTTTCCCTGTTAAAGCACTAATCAACATATTAGTATATTCTATTTGTAAATTTTGTCTGAATGAATTTACATTTCCATAAATGTCAGCTTTAAAAATTGCATTATTCAAATCATTCATCATTTCAGAAAGTTTGTATTGATTACCGTACAACTCTGAATCGGTAATTCTTTGCGTTGTATTAGGATGTAATAAATGTCTCAATACATTTTTTTGAATACCTAATACTCTTCTATGAATTTTAGGGTCTTCAGGAGCTCTGAAAAAATTAAAACCTCTTCTTTGTCTTGCAATATAATTGTATAGATCATTTGGTACAGAAAAGGCATTTGCAGAAAAAACTAGATCATTCAATGCTTTCATTGCCTTTTTTTGCTTTTCTCTACTAACGGGTGTATATGGCTTTGTGCTTCCTTGTTGACCGTTCATAGCTCTATCTACATAAACACCTCCTATATAACGAGAAATAGTATTTGCAGAGGCTGCTTGCTGACCAGTCAAAACAAAGTAAGAATTACCTAATGCTTGATATGATTTACCGCCTTCATTCTTTTTATATTTAGCCAATACTTCTTTTCCTACTTCATTTGCTAATTTAATTCGATCAATTGAATATTGAATAGCATCATTACTCATATCACTAACATTAACCCTTGGATCAATTGCTTTTCCCGGTCTACGCATATCATCGGCATCATTACCAAAAGCGAGTTCAGGTTGTGTAGATTTTACCAATAAAGCTTCCATTTCACTATCATTCATGGGTTGATAACCAAACTGAATTGCCCATGTGTCATAAGGTCCGGGTCTGGTAGTCCAATATTGACCTTGATTGTCTCTATCTAGGTTGTAATTAATTGCCGGATAATCCATTACAGAACCGGTAAGACCAACTTTAGAAGTAATAGCTTCATTGTTTACATCTGCTATAGAATGTAATTGGCTAGATTTCATATTGTGATTTAAACCTAGTGTATGTCCCATTTCATGTAAAATTAAAAAATGCAAAAATTCATTCACCATTTTGCTTTTTTCTATATCTCCTGCTTCAAAAATAGTATTAGCTATTGAACCGAACATATGGTCTAATTGTGCCATTTGACTTGCAGCACAATAGGTATTATGGTCTTTTGAATTAATTTTTTCAGTCATATCTTCATAAAAATCATTTAAGGCAGCTTTCTCGAAAAGTTTTTCGTTCCTTAATGAATTACCAAGTACGGCATATTCTAACATAATATCAGCACCTAAAATTTGACCGGTTTTCGGATTTACAAAACTTGGACCATAACCACCAAACATAACTCTTGGAGATGAAGTCCAGCGTAAAACATTATATCTTATATCTCCGGCATCCCAGTCAGCATCATCAGGTTGCTCTTTTATTACAATTGCATTTTTAAAACCGGCTTTTTCAAAGGCAAGATTCCATTGCTCACCTGCTTTTTTTATAATGGGTCTGATTTCCTTTGGAGTGCTATTCTCCATCCACCAAGTAATAGGCTCAACGGGTTCAGAAATTTCAGCGTTGGGATCTTTTTTCTTTAAATTCCATCTATGTACTAAGTCACGATATGGTGTAGCACTTTTCGAAGATTGATCATTCACCTGCGTCATAAAATAACCCACTCTTGGGTCGTCTAGCCTTATTTCATAATCATTTTCCGGCATTGCCATTAAACTATGGTTTATTTTAACACTTACATTTCTACCATCAGTTACAGCTCTGGAGCCTCTATTTAGTACAGAAGGTTTTGAATACACATATTCAATAACTAAGTCAGTATTTTTAGGATAATTTTTTATAGTATTTATTTTAGTTTTACCTTTATCTAACTTACCAAGCGTAAATGCTGTAGGTTTTTGATTAGGAAAACGTGGAGGTTTAACTTGAGAAAAAGTTTCCTTTAAAAATAAATCGCCAGCCTTTATTAAATATAACCCTTTCTCTTTATCAAAAGCTTCTATTTTTAGACTCGCCATATTGCCTTCACTCATATTGGCATTTTTCGCTTTAGAAATGGCATTATTAGGGTCAAAGTAAAAGGAGGTGTTTTGTGTAATAAATTCTATTTTATCAAAATATTTTTGAATTTTAAAAACTTTAGAACCACGATAGATACCTCTACCGTTAAATCCGACATCGCTAGGCGCATCAGCTGTCTGAGTAAAGTAAATATACTCTTTATCAATTTGATCTTCTTTAATCAACATTTGTAAAGAACCTGTGATGGTATCTTGATATATTTTGAATAAGCCATCAATTTCTTTGCTTGATTTTATAAGGTCTTTAATTTTTTTATCCTTTTTCTTTTTTGAATCAGGCTTAACAGGTATTTCAGTTTTGCCTTTTTTCTTTCTTTTTTTCTTTTTTTCTTGAGCTTCAATATTTTGAGGAACTAAAAACATAGCAAGCATTATAGCTAAACTAAATAGTTTTAGCGCTTTTAGAGTGTAAACTTTCATAGTTATAAATTAGGTTAATAAAGAAATCATCACAAAATTATTTTTTTTGAATTGTGCTAAGATAGAAAAAAGAGGGGTGTTTTAATAACCTGAAAATGTTAAAAAGTGTTAATACTAAAAAAACCATTTCCTCTGAAGGAAATGGTTTTTAAATTCCACTAAACTTTGTTTTTGGATTCCCGTTTCCACGGGAATGACAATTTATAGGAAACCTCGATGTAAAATCGAGGAATATTAATATGAATTAAAAACAATATTTATTTTCAGCTGTTATTTTATCAGCAATAATATTTCTAAGCTCAATAATATTAGGCATGTTTA
>CAYXAZ010000123.1:0-7663 GCA_964463085.1 uncultured Flavobacteriaceae bacterium
GTAAAAAAACAAGCTTTTTATGGATTATTTTCAATATGATAAAAGAACGTTATTATTTTACTTCTTTAATAGCTAATTTTCTTTCTTAGCGATCCAAGGAATTTCTTTTGCTTTGTTATCGATAGTCAATTTTCGTGCCAATACAAAAAGGTAGTCAGAAAGTCTATTCAAATATGTCAATACGTGCATATTGATAGGTTCTAATTCATGTAATTGTACCGTTAAACGCTCTGCTCGTCTACATACACATCTGGCAATATGACAGAATGACACCGTTTGATGACCGCCTGGAAGAATAAAATTAGTCATTTTCGGTAGTGATTTTTCCATAAAGTCTATTTCATTTTCAAGAAATAGAATATCATCATTAGATATTTTATGAATATTCAATCGATCTTTTCCATCTTTTAAACTTTCCTTTTCAGAAGGTGTAGCCAGCATGGCACCGACAGTAAAGAGTTTATTTTGTATATTAAATAATGCAGTTGTTGTTTTGTTATCAATAGGTTGATCTTTTATGAGTCCGATATGTGAATTCAATTCATCAACTGTACCATAAGCTTCAATACGTAAATGATATTTAGGGACTCTAGTACCTCCAAAAAGAGAAGTTTTTCCTGTATCACCGGTTTTGGTGTATATTTTCATTTATGATTCTATTTTAGTATTAAACTCTAATAGTAAAATGTTGTTTTACTTGCCCTTTACGGAAAAATACAATTCCCCAAAAGTATGTATCTACCGTTACTGTGACTTTTGGATGTTGTTTAATATATAACCAAGCTTCCTTCATACCTTTACTCCAATTTATATCATCAAATATAAAAACAGAATCATTATGAACTTTTGAAAGACATTGTTCAAAATAATGAATTGTTGCTTCTTTTTTATGATTACCATCTAAATAAATTAAATCAAAAGTATTCTGTTTTATAACATCTGTTAAAGTTGTATCAAAGTTTCCGATAATTATATTGATATTATTTAATTCGAATTTGTTAAAGTATTCTTTTGCTAAGTTTGCAGTAGATGTACAGCCTTCAAGCGAAGTGATATGGGTAGATGAATTGGCAAAACTCATTGCTGAAGTTGCTAAACCTACTGAGGTGCCGATTTCTAAAACCTCTTTAGGATTAAAATAAGCAATTATCCTGCCTAATAATTGCCCTCTTTTTAAAGAGATACCTGCTTTTTTGGCAATTTTTGAAATTTTTCGTTTGCCCATTTGAAGTGATTTTGAACCTACTCCAAAATCTTCGGTAGAAATAGTAGTTGTATTTTTTAAAAGAGAATCTCTATAGTTTTCAAATTGTTCATACCATTCTTTTTTAGTTTTATCTTTAAAACATTGGTTAACTAAACCATAAATAAAAGGCGAATGAATTCCAGGTTGTAATCCGGACTTGACTAAAAATTTTATATAAGATTTGAGTTGAAAAATCATATTCATTTTTTGTAACTTCGAAAATAAGAATTATTATTATAATAACTTAGATTATTCATTATGAAAAGCTAAAATGTATATAAATGAACCCAAGATGAGTTCAATTTATGAAGCACAAACATTTCAGTAGAAAAATAGAGCCCAAATGATTCATAATGTTGATCTAAAAATAGTATTGTCCGATAAAAGATATTAGACCGCTTTGCTGTTAGACATTAGACTAATTTCGTATGATTTAAAAATCAATATTTTATATCAATATTCTATAGTCAACCATTTAATGGAATTATTGTATTAAATTGAATAGCAAGGTGTCAAAAAAAGAACTCCCTTGAATTCACACATATTATTAAAAAAATAAAATCAGTAAAAATGTTAATCGGACACTAATGATCTAAAACATAAATACAATAATTAATTAAGTTTGTTGTAGGTTATTTATAAATTATTGAGGTCAATAAGCAATTAAAAATTATATTTACTTTGAAAATATAAAACTTATTGATGACCGTCATCAACTTTCTCTACACAATTCTATTGAGAAACTTCGAGTTGTTTATAAGTATAAAAATATGTAGGTTTGCCATTAAGATAAAAATTTAAATGATACGTAAGACTTTACTCATAATAACTATTACTATATTAATTACTTCATGTATTCCAACCAAAGATCTAGTTTATTTTCAAGGAGACCCTGCGACAAAAAATACAGTTCATAAAATGTTGAATGAACCATATAGACTTCAAGTAAATGATATTATAGACATTCGACTTAAAGCTGAGGATGAAAAATTGGTTTCAGTATTTAATCAAACTAATCAACAAGGAGCACAATTTGGTAATCAATTTAATGAAGATAACCTATATTTTATTTCATATTCAGTTGACAGGCAAGGTAATATAAGAATACCTTATATAGGCGAATTAAATGTATTAGGTTATACTGAAAAAGAGGTTAGAGAAAAAGTAGAAAATGAACTTAGTAAATTTTTTAAAAACACTAGTGATATTTTTATAACAGTTAAGTTAGCAGGTATACGTTTTACTGTGTTGGGTGAAGTTGCAAATCCGGGTACACTAGTATTATTTCAAAACCAAGTGAGTATAATAGAAGCTATCGCCAATGCAGGAGATATTACTTTGACGGGTAATAGAAAAAGAATAGTCATTATGCGTAAAGGTATTGAAGGTCCAAAAAAGTTTATTATAAACTTAACTGATGTATCTGTATTTAACTCTGAATCGTTTTATGTTCAATCTAACGATATTATTTACATTGAGCCTTTAAAACAAAAATCTTGGGGAACGGGAGCAACAGGAGCACAAACCTTTTCTACATTAATTTCGGTATTATCTTTAGTGACAACTACAATTCTTTTAGTTAGAAATTTATAACAATGAAGCAGTTAGATAAATTTAATATTGATATTAATGAGTTAAAATCTTTTGATGTTAAAGAATATGTGTTAAAAGTAATTTCACATTGGAAATTATTTTTAGTAATGATTACTTTAGGTTTGTTAGTAGCTTTTTATATTAACAAACGTGCACAAAGAATATACAACTTAAAAAGCATCATTACTGTTAAAGAAGAACAAAATCCTTTATTTACTTCAAGTACCAATATTGCTTTTAATTGGGGTGGACCTAGTGATAAAGTTGAAACAATTATGACTATTCTAAAATCTAGAACTCATAATGAAAAAGTAGTCAAGAAGTTAAAATATTACATTACATATTTAAAAGAAGGAAGATTTAGGAAAGTTGATGTGTATGGTAAAGTTCCTTTTGAACTGGTATTAGACTCTTTAGCATATCAACTTCTAAACACGCCCATTAAATTAGAGTTTTTAGAGAATGAAGAGGTAATAGTATCAGTAGAGTTTGTAGAAGACGAATTTAAACTCATTAATTATCAAACAAATTCAACCAAAGGTTATGATACTGAGAACAAAACCTTTTCTAAAAAATTCAATGTTAATGAATATGTTGAAACTCCGTTTAGTAAATTTAGTATTCAAAGAAAAAGAGTTACCGATAATCTTACAGGTAAAACCTTTTTTATTGTATTTAAAAGCTTTAATGGTACAGTTAAATCGTATCAAAATATCAATACTAAAACACTTACTAAAGGTACATCACTTATTGAATTAGAATTAAAAGGGACTAATAAAAAGAAGATTGAGAATTATATAAATGCAACAGTGCAGGTATTAGATGAAGACCAAAAAGATCAGAAAATTCAATATGCAATTCGTACGAAACAGTATATTGATACCGTTTTTGATTTTGCTTCAAATAATTTAAAAACCATTGAAAAAGACCTGGGCGAGTACAAACGAAAAAAAGGGATTTATGATCTAAGTGTTGAAGGAGAAGCTCTCTTTGGTCAGGTTACTGAATTAGACCTGCAACAACAGCAAGTTACAGATAGACTGCAGTATTATAATAATCTTGAAAGTTATATACTTTCAAATAAAGAGATTGATAACGATGTGCCTGCTCCGGTAAATGTAACAATTGAGGATCCTAATATCACTAAAAATATTGTTGAACTGGTTGAATTGTCTAAACAAAAAAAGAGTTTAGAAAAAACAGTTACCTCAGACTATCCTCCTTTGAGGAACATAAATGATAAAATTAATATTACAAGAGATGTGATTCTCGAAAATATTTCAAATTTAAAAAAAGCTACTAAAGTTAATTTAACCAATATTAGAAGGAGATTAGGTACATATAATTCAAGATTAAACACTTTACCAAGAAAAGAACAGGGCTTAGTTAAGTTTCAACGTGATTATAATTTAACCGCAGCTAATTATGAATACTTAAAGCAAAAACAATACGAAGCAGGAACTGCCATTGCTGCAAATGTTTCTGACATTAAAATATTAGACAAAGCAAAAGATGTAGGACAATTACCTATAAGCCCTAGACCATTATTTAATTATTTGATTGCTGCCATATTAAGCTTTGGACTTCCCTTTCTTTTTATTATTGTAAAAGAAGCCTTGAATAATAAAATAGTTACAATTGAAGAGATTGAAAAATTATATGAGATTCCTGTATTAGGAGTAATTGGTAGAGGTATAATAGATAATTATTTAGCGGTTTTTAATAAACCAAAATCATCAATGGCAGAATCTTTTAGAGCCTTACGATCAAATATTCAATTTCTATTTAAAAAAGGTGAAAATTCAAAAACAATTGTGATCACTTCATCTGTAAGTGGTGAAGGTAAAACTTTATGCTCTATAAATATGGCATCAGTTTTTGCTATGAGCGATAAAAAAACTATTTTATTAGGATTAGATTTAAGAAAACCTAAATTACATGATGATTTTGATGTAAGTAATGAAGAAGGTGTTGTAAATTATTTAATTGGACAAACGGAATTAGAAAATATCATTCAAAAAACCAAAATACCAAATTTAGACATTATTACTTCAGGGCCGGTACCGCCAAACCCTTCAGAATTGCTGTTGAATGATCAAACCGGTAAGATGATGCAGTATTTAAAGAATAATTATGATTATATAATTATTGATACCCCACCAGTTGGATTGGTGGCAGATGCTATAGAATTATTTAAATATGCAGATGCTATCATGTATATTATTAGGCAAAACTATACACAACGAGGTATGCCAAAAATGATCGATGAAAAGTATAAAAATGATGAGGTAAAAAATATTAGTTATGTATTAAATGATTTTACGATTAAAGATAGTTATGGCTATGGTTATGGGTACGGATATGGCTATGGCTATGGAGGTTATGGTTATGGTAAGTATGGTAATGGTTATCATCAAAATGAAAAAAAACAATCTTGGTTTAAAAAACTATTAAAATAAAAAAATGACTATATGCTTAGTAAAAAGCAACAAATAGTTAAACGCCTTTTTGACTTTACTTTTTCTTTTATTGGTATTATTTTATGCTTAGTTCCTATTTTAACTTTAATACTTATCGCAACGGTCTCAACTAAAAAATTTGGATTATTTTCTCAAAAAAGAATTGGGCAATACGCTAAAATATTTACTATGTATAAAATTAGGACCATGCGAGTTCAAAGTCATGAAAATTTTGTTACTACAGCAAAAGACCCTAGAATAACTTTTGATGGAAAATTTTTAAGGGCATCAAAACTTGATGAACTTCCCCAATTATTTAATGTATTGATTGGTAATATGAGCTTTGTTGGTCCAAGACCAGATGTTATTGGTTATGCTGATAAATTAGAAGGTGAAGATCGTATTGTATTGTCAGTAAAGCCTGGTATTACAGGTCCTGCAACATTAAAATATAAAAATGAAGAAGAATTATTAGCGCAACAAGTAAACCCTAAAGAGTATAATGATACTGTCATTTGGAAAGAAAAAGTAAAAATTAATAGAGAGTATATAAAGAACTGGTCATTTTTAGGAGATTTAAATTACATCTTTAAAACAATTTTTGCTTAATTTTGCAAATTGCAAATTGCAAAAAATAAAAGAAAAAGAAACGAATAATAATAAATTTAAATAATTTCTTTTTTAAAAGTATTATTTAAATTTTTAATAAGAGAATGAGTATAACGAGTGGTTGCACGCGTTCTTAAATTTAATAATAATTTGATTAGAAATAAATTATAAAATTTTAAACACGTGAAACAAACAAAAATTGCTATTATTGGATTAGGGTATGTTGGATTACCTTTAGCCGTTGAATTCGCTAAAAAATATCAAGTTGTTGGTTTTGATATAAATAAAACCAGAATTAATGAGCTTAGAGCCAATGAGGATATTACCTTAGAGACATCTTCAGAAGAGTTAGAAGCTGTTAATGTTTCTTCATTTAAAAATCTTGACCTATCAAAGACAGGACTTTGGCTTACAGATGACCTCACTGAGATAGGGTTTGCAAATTTTTATATTGTAACTGTTCCTACACCAGTTGATAAAAATAATCGCCCTGATCTAACACCATTATATAAAGCAAGTGAGACTGTAGGAAGTGTATTACAAAAAGATGATGTCGTTGTATACGAGTCTACTGTTTTCCCGGGCGCGACTGAAGATGAATGTATCCCGGTATTAGAAAAAATATCAGGCTTGGTCTTTAATAAAGATTTTCATGTTGGTTATTCTCCTGAAAGAATAAATCCGGGAGATAAAGAGCATACGGTTACTAAAATTTTGAAAATTACTTCGGGGTCAACACCAGAAATAGGAAAATATGTCGATGCTATTTATAAATCAATTATAGTAGCAGGTACACATTTAGCACCTTCAATTAAAGTGGCAGAAGCAGCTAAAGTGATAGAAAACTCTCAAAGAGATATTAATATTGCTTTTGTAAATGAATTATCCAAAATTTTTCGTTTGATGGATATAGATACCCATGAAGTACTAGAAGCAGCCGGAACAAAATGGAATTTTTTACCTTTTAGACCGGGTTTAGTTGGTGGTCATTGTATTGGAGTTGATCCGTATTATTTAGCTCAAAAGGCAATGGAGTTAGGATATAATCCTGAAATTATCTTAGCAGGAAGACGTTTGAATGATAGTATGGGACCTTTTGTATCTCAAGAAACTGTGAAGATGATGATCAAAAAAGGTATTCCTATAAAAGACGCCAATGTATTAGTTTTAGGGATTACTTTTAAAGAAGACTGTCCTGATATTAGAAATTCAAGAGCCATTGATATCGTTAGAGAATTTGAAACCTATGGAGTTAATGTTGATGTTTTTGATCCTTGGGCTACAGTATCAGCTGTGAAACATGAATATGGAATAGATTTAATATCTTCAATAAATGATATTGATAAAAAATATGATGGTATTGTCGTTGCAGTATCTCATAAAGAGTTTTTGGACTTGAATCTAGATGATTTAGTAGCAGACAATCATGTTATTTTTGATGTAAAAGCAACATTTCCAAAAGAAAAATCACATAGCCGTTTGTGATTTTTGTAAAAACGAATGATTAATAAAAATACCAAATACCAAATCACAAAAGGCAAATTACAAATACGTCTTTGCGAGGAGTGAGGAACGAGAGACGTGGCAATCTCTTTGAGGTAAACACCTACACTTAATAAATAGGTTAGAAGGTTATTTTTAAGATAAGTTTTTATAAGTAATACAGATAAAGAGTGTTAAAGATTAATTAAAGTTTAATTTCTGAACACTGAACACTGAACACTGAACACTGAACACTGAACACTGAACACTGAAC
>CAYXAZ010000124.1:0-7587 GCA_964463085.1 uncultured Flavobacteriaceae bacterium
GTAAAATTATTAAAATATCTAGATATTCCTTTTAATTTTACACTTCAAATCTCACCTCTTCTTAGGATTCTGTAAATTAAATCTTAGGTCGAACTCAGGTTTTAAAATCATTTATACATAATCCAATTCAATTGCATTCATTTAACAAAGTACTTATAGGCATTGCTTTTTCGCCCAGTTTAAAACCCAATCTATTTGAAGCTATTCGATTGGTAAACATGTTTCAAGCACAATTAATTTGTGTACATGTGGGTAAAAGAACCGAAGAGAAAGACAACATACTAAATACCATTTTTACAGAAACCGATGAACCTAATAAAGAAAAAAAAGTAATTTGGCAAGAAGGAAAACCTGTAGATGTTATTTTAAACATCTGTAGTACAGAAAATATTGATCTATTAATTTTAGGAGCCCTTCAAAAAGAAAATTTATATCGGTATTATGTAGGCTCTATTGCACGAAAAATAACTCGAAAAGCACTATGTTCTGTATTGCTTTTAATAAAACCCTCTATTGAAAGAGTTCCATGCAAACACATTGTTGTTAATGGTTTAAAAGATTTAAAAACTAAAGAAACTATTGAGACTGCCGTTTACGTATCTAAAGAATTAAATTGCACAAAAATTACTATAGTTGAAGAGATCAGCCAAAGTGAAATTCATGTAAAAGTAAATGATGACAAATCATTAAGAAAAGCCAATATATTAAAAGAACGGATTAAACAACGTGAAGATTTTAGAGTACGAGATATCTTAAAGAGTATTGATACTCAAAATATAAAAATAATATCACAAAGTATTTTTGGAAAAAGGGGCTATTCCATTGGGCATTATGCTAAAGTAGTTAGAGCAGATTTATTGGTCATGAACGCACCAAATAAAACCGGTTTATTAGATAGAGTTTTTGTACATGATATTGAATTTATTTTATCTGAATTACCAACCGATGTTTTAATTGTAAAGTAATATGGTAAAAGAAAATAAATTCAAACTATTTGTAAATCAGGTTCCTCAGAATCTTTTTTCAGGTTTTGTTGTTTCTTTAATTGCATTACCTCTAGGTTTAGGTTTGGCAATTGCGTCAGGCGCACCACCTATTTCCGGTATTATATCTGCAATTATTGGAGGAGTTTTAGTTGCCTTTTTAGGCGGATCTCATGTAACTATTACCGGTCCCGGTAATGGATTGGTAATTGTAATACTATCTGCTATAACTACACTAGGAAATGGCAATTTACAAGAAGGCTTTATTTATACTTTAGCCGCCATTATTATATCTGGGGCTTTGATGATGCTTTTAGGTTTTTTACGAATGGGAGCTTTGAGTGATTATTTTCCATCATCTGCAATTCAAGGAATGCTAGCCGCTATAGGAATTGGTATTTTAGCAAAACAATTTCATGTTATGTTGGGTAATTTAGATAGTACAGGAAATAGTATTGAACAATTACAACAAATTCCGAACAGTTTTATTCAACTATTTACAACTAATGACAAGAGTATCTTTGCTGCCGGAGTGGTAGGTATTATTAGCTTATTAATAATGATTTTTTACAGCAAAATTAGAAATCGTTATTTTCAATTAATTCCGGCTCCAATGTGGATTGTTTTTTTAAGTGTCGGTTTGTACTATTATTATTTTTATTTATCCAATACAAGCTACCCTTTTCAAAGCAATCAATTAATAACTATTTCTGAAAAGGTATTTTCTAATTTTGTACAACCTGATTTTTCAAAAGTTTATCAATTTAAGTTTATTAATATCGTTATCGGCATTACATTAATAGCTAGTATTGAATCGCTTTTAAGTATAAAAGCAGTTGACAAATTAGATCCTTTGAAACGAAGGTCAAATGTAAATAAAGATTTAAAAGCATTAGGCTTGGCAACTATGATAAGTGGATTTTTTGGTGGTCTAAATGTAGTAACGGTTATAGCACGAAGTTCAGTAAATGTAAATAATAGAGGTACAAATAAGTCCTCTAATTTTTTTCATGCCTTATTTTTGTTGTTATTTATTCTATTATTTGCCTCTGAATTACGAAAGATACAGCTATCTGCCTTAGCATCCATTTTAGTATATACCGGTTATAAATTAGCATCACCAGAAAATATTAAAAAGACATTTCAAATAGGTTATGAACAGTTATTAATATTTCTTATCACACTTATTACTACCTTGATTACTAATTTAATAACAGGCATTCTAGCTGGTATATTGGTTACTTTTATTATTCATATTTTAATAAATAAAAGCATTCTTTTATTCACGATGAATGTTTTAAAACCTAATGTTCTAATGTATAAAGAATCGGGTACTGATGATAATTACTATGTAAGTATTAAAAACTTTTCTAGCTTTTTAAATTTTAATAAGCTCAAATCTAAATTAGACCAAATACCTGAAAATAAAGATGTTATCGTTGATTTTTCTTTATGTGATTTTGTAGATCACTCAGTTATGGAAAACATGAACAGTTACATAGAATCTTTTAAAAGAAAAGGTGGAAATTTTGAAGTAATCGGCTTAGACAAACACGGTACGAATACTTCACACCCATTTGCAATGCGTAGAATTTTACCTCTTAAAAAAGTTATTAGAAAAGAAAACCTTACCAAACGTCAAAAATCAATTTCAGCAATTGCCAAAGATTTAAATTGGAACTATGAAATCTATCCTCAAAAAGATTTTATCCAATTAAAAGATTTTGGTTACTTTAAAACCCAGAAAATAAACTCTATAACTAATGTTATCTCTAATAACAATTGTCACATTTTTGATATTGAATTTTCTGAAGGTGAACTTATTGCAAAACAAGTCATTAGAGCTACCATGTTTTATACAAAACTAACTAAAAACTTACCTGAATTCACTCTAGACAGAGAAGGTATTTTTGAATACATTTATCATTTTACCGGGTTTAAAGACATTGTAATTGATAACCATAGCGATTTTTCGAAACGGTTTTATTTGTCAGGAACTGATGAAAAAAATATCAAAAAATTATTTACTGATGAGTTGGTCCTTTTCTTTGAAAGCAATCCGTATTATCATGTAGAATCTAACGGATTAGGCTTATTAATAGTTGGTAAAGAAAGGTTAGCCAGTGCAAAAGAAATAAAATCTTTAACCGATTTTGGTTCACGATTAGAAAAAATTATTACAAAATGTTAGGACTTAAATTTGAAACTGAAACCTCATGGGCAGAAATTGCCAAAAACGATTTACACCAAATTTTAACCGATCACGCTTTCGCGGAACAAAAAGCTGCTTCAAATGCAGTTTCAATTATTATAAATTATTCTGAAGAAACTGAACTAGTAAAAGCTATGAGTGATATTGCCATTGAAGAAATGGAACATTTTAGAATGGTTCATCAATTGATGGTAAAACGAGGAATGGTTTTGGATAGAGAACAAAAAAATGATTATGCCAAACACTTGCATAATTTCTTTCCAAAAACAAAAGATAGAACAGATGCTTTGATTCAACGATTATTAATTGCAGCTTTGATAGAAGCTAGAAGTTGTGAACGTTTTAAAGTTTTCTCTGAAAATTTAAATGACAAAGAATTATCAGACTTTTATAAAGATTTAATGGTTTCTGAAGCCAATCATTATATTATTTTCTTAGGTTTTGCTCGTCAATATCAAAATAGAAAGGTTGTAGATAAAAAATGGCAGGCTTTATTGATATATGAAGCAGATTTTATGGCAACTAGAGGTGGGAAGGCTAAGGTGCATGGTTAACTAGTATGCAGTAAACAGTTGGCAGTCTTCTGTCAATGTTTCATGTGTCTATAAATATTTAATAATTCGGTCATCCCGATAGCTATCGGGACTGTTCGCTATTAGTCATTTCTTTGGGTGTTATCCTGAGACTTCGGGATTAGCATGCTCGTTTCATAAATACAAACTATTATAAAAATAGTAAGAAGACAAGCTACTTATAGTGTTAACCTTAATTAACTTTTCGCTTCTCTCCTTTCTCCCCTAAGTTGAACTCCCGCTAAGGAGTAATGTTTTAAGAAATAGTAAGGAGACAAGCTACTTGTAGTGTTAACCTTAAATTAACTTTTCGCTTCTCTCCTTTCTCCCCTAAGTTGAACTCCCGCTAAGGAGTAATGTTTTAAAAATAGTAAGGAGAAAAGTTACTTTGTAGTGTTAATCTTATTAACTTTGTTCGCTTCTCTCCTTTCTCCCCTATCGTTTCTATATATCTCTATATAGTATATTGTTATAATTATCTATCTCATAATTACACTACAAATGTATGTGAGTTGTCTATACTACACAATAGAGGAATTAGGTGTTTTTTAAATTCATGGTTTTTGGGGAGTTTTTAATAAAATTTTATTTATCTGAATATCAGATAATTGAAGTGAATAACATATGGTGAAAATAAAAAATGTAATAAAAAAGAAGGATCTTTTTATATCACATTTTTTTTTATTTTTTCTGTTACTTTATAAAATTTATGGAAAACGGGTAATTGGGATCTTCTCCATTACTAGCTTTTATAGCATTTATAATAGGAAATATAAAATAAAATATGCCTATAATTACAAATCCTAGCAACCCTAATCCAAATAACAGTATTAACGGAACACAAATTATAGCATAAATTATCATACTTAATCTAAAGTTGATAATAGACCTACCATGGTTATCCATAGTATAAACTTTATCTTTATTTGTTTGCCATAAAATTAATGGTACAATAAATCCGCCTACGAGCGTAACTAAATCTAATAACTGACTTAGATGTGTAAGTACTAATAATTGATTGTTTCGTTTCATGGTTATTTGATTTTTGGTTAATGAGTGTTGTATATATATGACGTTCAATATTTTAAAATGTTACATATTTTAGAAGTTAGAAGCTCAAAGACAGAAGACCGAAGTTTTTCTTTTAACTAATATCTATCAAAAACAGAATCCTTATTTTTGCAGATATGGATAATCAAGATACTATTATCGCTTTGGCTACTCCTTCCGGTATAGGAGCTATTGCTGTTATTCGCCTTTCAGGGAAAGATGCTATTCGTATTGTTGATTCCTTTTTTAAATCAAAAATTAGTACTAAAAGTTTGCTTAAACAGAAAACACACACAATACATCTTGGGCATATTGTAGATAATGACAGGTTTATTGATGAAGTATTAATAACTGTTTTTATTGATCCGAATTCATATACCGGTGAAAATGTAGTGGAAATTTCATGTCATGGTTCAGTATTTATTCAACAAGAAATTATACAGCTTTTTATTCAAAACGGAATTAGATTGGCTAATCCCGGTGAGTTTACATTACGTGCATTCCTTAACGGAAAATTAGATCTAAGTCAGGCAGAAGCTGTT
Organism: uncultured Flavobacteriaceae bacterium; assembly: GCA_964463085.1. Taxonomy (GTDB): domain Bacteria; phylum Bacteroidota; class Bacteroidia; order Flavobacteriales; family Flavobacteriaceae; genus Aureibaculum. Next base: position 5,360 of record CAYXAZ010000124.1, read on the forward strand.
GCTGATCTGATTGCTTCTGACTCTAAAGCTTCACATCAGATAGCCATGCAACAAATGCGAGGTGGTTTTTCTAATGAAATTGAAAATTTGAGACAAGAACTCCTCAATTTTGCTTCTTTGATTGAGTTAGAATTAGATTTTGCAGAAGAAGATGTTGAATTTGCTAATAGAGATGATTTTCAAAAGTTAGTTCATAAAATAACATCTGTTTTAAAACGATTGATAGAATCATTCGCTTATGGTAATGTGTTAAAAAATGGAATTCCTGTTGCTATTATTGGTGAACCTAATGTGGGAAAATCAACATTGCTCAATGCATTGTTAAATGAAGAAAAAGCCATTGTTAGTGAAATTGCTGGTACAACTCGTGATGCCGTAGAAGATGAAATAATTATTGAAGGAGTTGCTTATCGATTTATAGATACAGCTGGTATCCGAGAAACTAAAGATACTATTGAAAGTATCGGAATCAAAAAAACTTTTGAAAAAGCATCGCAAGCTCAAGTTATTGCATACTTGATAGATGGCTCAATACTTAGAAAAAAAACTGAGAATCAACAAAAACAATTATTAGGATTTATCCAAACTGAAATTGACAATATAAAAACGAGATTTCCTGATAAAAAGATATTAATTATCGCTAATAAAACGGATCTATTATCTGACTGGGAAATCTCAAATCTTAAATCCCAATCCCGAGTACTCGGGACAAACCTTCTATTGCTTTCAGCTAAAAATAAGGAAGGAATTAGTGCCTTAAAAAATGAATTGACTTCATTAGTAAACACCGGAGCATTGAGTAATAATCAAACCATTGTAAGCAATAGCCGTCATTTTGAAGCCTTAAATAAAGCCTTGATAGAAATCAACAGCGTTCAAAACGGAATTGACAATAAACTAAGTAGTGACTTAATAGCCATTGATATTAGAGAAGCGCTGTCTTATTTAGGTGAAATTACCGGAAAAGTAACAACCGAAGATCTGTTAGGTAATATTTTTGCTAATTTTTGTATCGGAAAATAAATAGTCATTTTATTTGATGCCAAATGATATTATTTGACTGCAAATCAAATAGTTGTGAATAAATTTTTTAATTTTTCTTTCTTTTAATACCCTTATATTCATACTTTTATTACACCGTTTTTACACCTTTGTTGATTTTTATGCGTCGAGGTGTAAAAATTTACACCTCGACAGGTGATTTGGTAAAAATATGGCACTTAATTAACTGTTTTAATCTAAAAGTAGGTTAAACAACTCTTAAGATAATGAGTTCAAATATTAAAATAATTCGAATTTGTGAGTTTTGTAATAATGAGTTTACGGCTAAAACGACTGTAACGCGATATTGTTCTCATAGATGTAATAGCAGAGCTTATAAAGAGAAAATTAAATCTAAAAAGATTAAAAAGTCAAATGAGGAAACGATTAATATCAAAACTCAATTTATTGAATTTTTGAAAGTAAAAGAGTTTCTCACAGTGAAGGATATTACGATACTTATGAATTGCTCAAGGCAAACTATTTATAAAATAATTGATAAAGGAAAGCTAAACGCAATCAATTTGAATAAAAAGAAAATTTATGTTAAACGGTCTGATTTAGACAAATTATTTAAAAATGAATAAAAAAGATTTAGAGGTTTTAAATGCTAAAGAGATTCTTACAGTAAAAGAAGTAGCAGCTCTTTTAAACTGTTCAGTGAGATCAGTATATCGTAATATTAATGATGGCCATATTAAAGCCATTAATTTAGGAAATAGATTGACAAGAATTAAACGATCCTCACTGGATGATTTATTCGATAGATCTAAATTTTAGTAAAGAAGAAATATATGCCTTGAATCCGTTTTAAATTCCGGCTATATCATAGAACACTATATATAACTATTTGAAAACATCAATTATGAAAATAAGTTTAAGAAAAAAAAGACTTAAAGATGGACGTATCAGTTTATACTTAGAATACTATAAAGGGTACTCCATTGACATAAACGGAAAGATGAAACATCATAGGAGTTTTGAATACTTAAAACTTTATCTGCACGAAAATCCAACTACTGCAAATGAAAAGAAAGAGAATAAAGAAACAATGCAATTGGCACAGAACATTCTTATTATTAAGAAATCAGACCATATTAAAGGTAAGTTCAGTATAAAAGACGATAAGAAAGGTAAAATTTTATTTTTAACCTATTACAACAAACTTAAAGAAGACCGATACGAAA
>CAYXAZ010000125.1:0-7399 GCA_964463085.1 uncultured Flavobacteriaceae bacterium
TATTATGGCGAAGGTAAAATATTATTACGATTCTGATACTGTATCATACAGGAAAGTTGAACTTCGTAAACGTGATAAATTTAAAAGAACACTTGGATTTTTATTAAGTGCAGCGTTATTGGGTTTATTGTTTGTTTTTATATCATTCCAATTTATTGATTCGCCAAAAGAGAAAGCTCAAAAAAGAGAACTCGATAACTTAAAGTTACGCTATGGTTTATTAGATAAAAAAATGACTCAGGTTGAAGGGGTTTTAGACGGTATTCAACATAGAGATAATGAAATTTACAGACTGTATTTTGAGGTAAATCCAATACCTGAAGAACAAAGAAAGGCTGGTTTTGGGGGTGTTAATCGATATAAATCATTAGAAGGTTTTGAAAATTCAGAGATGATCATTGATGTTACTAAAAATATGGATATCTTATCAAAACAATTATATATACAATCGAAATCATTAGATGAAATTATCAGTTTAGCAGAAGATAAAGAAAAATTACTAGCTTCAATTCCTGCAATTCAACCTATTAGAAAAGAAAATTTAACACGTATGGCATCTGGTTATGGTTGGCGTTCTGACCCTTTTACCAAAGCTAGAAAACAACATAAAGGAATGGATTTTACTGCTCCTACCGGCACACCTATTTATGCAACAGGTAATGGTAAAGCTCTGAGGGTAGATAATAGAGCAACAGGTTTTGGTAAACATATTGAAATCAATCATGGTTATGGATATAAAACCATTTATGCACATTTAAGTAAATACAATATAAAAGCAGGTCAAAAAGTAAAGCGTGGTGATCTGATTGGTTTTGTTGGTAATACCGGACGTTCAGTTGGACCTCATTTGCATTATGAAGTACACAAAAACGGGAAACCCATAAATCCGATAAATTTCTATTATGGAAATTTAACTCCCGAAGAGTTTAAAGCAATGTTAAAATTAGCTTCGCAAGAAGGACAATCATTTGATTAATGCACGTAAATTTACCAGATAAAAGATATTATAAAATAGGCGAAGTTGCTAAAGCATTTAATGTAAACGCTTCATTGATCCGTTTTTGGGATAAAGAGTTTGATGCGATCAAGCCCAAAAAAAATGCTAAGGGAAATAGACTTTTTACACAAGAAGATGTCAAAAATTTACAGATGGTATATCATCTTGTTAAAGAAAAAGGATTTACCTTAGAAGGTGCCAGAAAGAAATTAAGATCTAAACCTGTTGAAATGAAGGATAATCATGCAATTATTTCTCGTTTAGAAGCTATAAAAGCAACATTAATAGAATTTAAAAATCAATTATAACCAAAACTTATATCATGAAAAAATGGCTTATTCCTTTAATTATACTTGCAGTTATTGCTTTTGCAATTTACAATTGGGCAGTAGGATTTAATAATACTGCTGTAGAATACGAAGCTGACGCTAAAACTGCTTGGTCTAATGTAGAGAGTTCTTATCAGCGTAGAAATGACCTTATCGGAAATCTGGTAAAAACAGTTCAAGGAGCAGCTGATTTTGAAAAAGAAACGCTAGAAGGCGTAATAAAGGCTAGAGCAGAAGCAACTAAAACTACAATTAATGCGGGCGATCTAACACCGGAGAATATGGCGAAATTTCAACAGGCACAAAGCGGATTGACAGGAGCCTTAAGTAAGTTAATGGTGGTTGTTGAACGCTATCCTGAATTAAAAGCCAATCAAAACTTTTTAGAATTACAAAGTCAATTAGAAGGTACAGAGAATAGAATTAATGTAGCTAGAGATAGATTCAATGAGAAAGTAAATATCTATGATATACATACTACCAAATTTCCTGGTAAATTATTAGCAGGCTGGTTTGGTTTTAAAGAAATGTCTCGTTATCAAGCTGACCCCGGTTCAGAGAAAGCGCCAGATATTGATTTTGATTTCAGCAAGAAAGAAAAATAAGCTAGAAGTTTGAAGACGAAAGTTGAAAGAATAAATACCTTCTAACACCTGTCTTCGGTCTTCAGACCCAGTATTTTACTAAGAAAAGTTAAGTTTATACTGCAACAAAAATGTTAACCTAGTACAAGAAACATATGTCAAAAGTAGAAGACTTTTTAACTTCAACTCAAGAACAAGAAATTATTGAGGCAATTCGTTTGGCTGAAAAAAATACTTCAGGTGAAATAAGAGTCCATTTAGAAAAAAGTACCGAAAAAGATGTTATAGAAAGAGCTAAAGAAGTATTCTATTTTCTAAAAATGGATGAAACAAAACAGCAAAACGGAGTCTTATTTTATGTTGCGGTTGATGACAAAAAGTTTTCTGTTTTAGGCGATAAAGGTATTAACGAAGTTGTCCCTAATACATTTTGGAATAGTATTAAAGATACTGTTTTAGAAAAATTTAGAAATAATAATTATACTGAAGGACTAAAACTGGGAATTATCGAAACAGGCGCTAAGTTAAAGCAACACTTTCCTTACCAGCACAATGATGAAAATGAATTACCAGACGCTATTTCTTTAAGTTAAAAGAAATGAATTAATAGAATGCCCTTAAACAAGTATTTTCTACTTTTGAGCTCCAAATTACAATAAATGCCAACATTTTATAAACTCTCTGTAAAAGAGATACAACAAGAAACTGAAAATGCAGTTTCTATCCTTTTTGAGATTCCGGAAAACCTACAACAAAAATTTAGTTTTATACCCGGGCAATATATCACTATTAAAAAAGAACTGAATGGTGAAGAAGTAAGACGTGCTTATTCAATATGTTCCTCTAAAAAAAGTAATACTATTAGAATAGGGGTTAAGGCAGTTGATAAAGGTACATTCTCAATATATGCTACTACTGATCTAAAGGAAGGTGACTTATTGGAAGTATCTCCACCCGAAGGTAGATTTATACTGAACCCTGATAATGATCACCAAAATTATCTGGCTTTTGTAGCTGGTAGTGGTATAACTCCGGTTTTATCAATGATAAAATCGGTACTAGAAGCTGACACTAACAGTAAGTTTGTATTGGTTTATGGAAATAAGTCACCTATTGAATCAATGTTCAAATCAGAAATCGACCAGCTTAAAGCAAGTTATCCTGAGCGACTATTCGTGTATTATATTTTTAGTGTAATCTATAATGAAAATGCACTTTTTGGAAGAATAGATGCATCGACAGTCAATGATATCGTTAAAAATAAGCATAAAGGAACAGATTTTGATGAATTCTTTTTATGCGGACCGGAGAATATGATTGATACCGTTAAAAAGGATCTATTAGACAAGGGAATAGCAAGTGAAAATATCCATTTTGAATTGTTTTCAACTAAAGTTGAAGATATGGATACTTCCGGTACTTCGGAAGAAAGTCTAGAAGGAGAAGCCATGATTACTATAGTGTTAGATGATGAAGAGGAAACTTTTTCTATGAAAAAAGAGAAGTCTATATTAGAAGCAGCTTTAAAAAAAGGTTTAGACGCTCCATACTCTTGCCAAGGGGGAATTTGTAGTAGTTGCTTAGCACAGATAACTGAAGGAAAAGCAGTGATGGATACTAACTCTATTTTGTCTGAAGAAGAAGTTAAGGATGGTTTGATATTAACTTGCCAGGCACATCCTACAACTAATAAGATCATTATTGATTATGATGCAGTTTAATTTAAACAATATGATTTTATGAGTGATATCCTAAATGCTATTCCTATTGGTATCGGACTTGCGTTTATGATAGGTCCGGTCTTTTTTGTATTGCTTGAAACAAGTGCCATCAAAGGTTTTAGAGCGGCTGTGGTTTTTGACCTAGGGGTAGTGTTGGCTGACATTGTTTTTGTCTATTTTGCTTATTATGGAAGTAGAACATTATTAGAGGAAATAAAAGATGACCCGCGACTTTTTGTGCTTGGAGGTCTTGTGTTGTTTATTTATGGATTGATTACTATACTAAAAAGGCGTAAACCCGTTGATAGAGAAGGTGAAATTAGAATAGTTAAAAAGAATAATTATCTAAGTTTATTCATTAAAGGTTTTTTTTTAAATTTTATCAATGTAGGTGTTTTAGCATTTTGGTTAGGAATGGTTGTGGTTATTGGTCCACGTTTAGAAATGAACGAAACACGAATTTTCAATTATTTTACTGCGGTTATTTTAGCATATTTTATTACAGACTTGATAAAGATTGTATTGGCAAAACAATTAAAGAATCGGCTAACTCCTGTTGTTATTTATAAAATAAAATTAGGAATGGGAATTGCATTAATGGTTTTTGGGTTGGTTTTAGGCTCAAAAGGTTTTCTTTCTGAAGAGACCATGCATAAAATTGACAATGTCATTGAAAAAAAGGTGACTAAGCCGTAAATTTAGTAAGCAGTTTACAGTTTGCAGTTTTTGGATGTCAGTCTAAGTTCTGATTTTTTTGAAATAGTTCTATTTTTGAACACTGATCAAACCCCTGTACTCCCAAAACCGTCTTTACCACGTTTGGTTTCTTCAAGTATTTCTACCTCTTTCCAAACAGCCTGAGTGTATTGAGCAATAACCAATTGTGCTATTCTTTCACCATCATTAACAGTAAAATTCTCATTAGAAAGATTTACCAATATCACGCCAATTTCGCCACGATAATCAGCATCAATAGTCCCGGGAGCATTTAAAACAGTAATTCCTTTTTTGGCTGCCAATCCGCTTCTCGGTCTCACTTGTGCTTCATATCCGTTAGGCAAAGCAATAAATAGTCCGGTTTTAATAATGGTACGTTCTAAGGGTTTAAGTATAATGGCTTCATTTATATTGGCTCGTAGATCCATTCCGGCAGAAGCTGAAGTTTCATAAGATGGTAATTGATGTTTAGAGGTATTGATAATTTTTACGATCATTTACTGAGTATTGTTTTGAGTTCGTTTTTTTCGTTGATAGCGATAAATACAAGAAAAGCTATAATAAATAGTGTAGAAATTATATAGTTTCCTTTAAAATGATAATAGGACAGATATGATAATACTACAGAGATAATAATATATAAAAACACTTTGCCAATATTATAAGGTACTTTATAATACTTCTTTCCATAAAAATAGGAAATTAATGTCATTCCGCCATACGCAATTAGTGTAGCCCATGCAGAAGCCATATAACCAATTTTTGGGATAAAAATAATATTAAACGCAATGGTCAATGCAGCGCCAAAGATTGAAAAATACATTCCGTATTTGGTTCTATCGGTTAGTTTATACCATACAGATAGATTATTGTAAATACCTAGAAAGAGGTTTGCTAATAAAATTATCGGCACTATTGCCAAGGCATCAAAATATTCAGGAGCTAATAAAATACCAGCAAATAAATTGATATATGCTATTACAATAAGCATAAAAAAGGCTCCAACTATGGTAAACCAATTCAAAATTTTCGCATAGGTTTCTTTTGCATTAGCTTTATCAGCATGATTAAAAAAGAAAGGTTCTGCACCCAAACGAAATGCCATAATATATAAGGTCATAAACACACCTAATTTATAACAAGCTGCATAGATGCCCATTTGTTCTTTTCCTATCATATCACCTAGTAAAAGTTTATCTAAATTTTCATTAGTAACATATGCTAAACTACCAACCATAATAGGTAATCCGTAAACTAACATTTTTTGTAGAATCTTTTTATCAAAGGCAAACTTAAATTGAAACATGCTAGGTAATAGCATTATAAATGTGACAAAACTTGCAATTAAGTTGGCAATAAAAATATAAACTACGGTTGGGGTTGTTTGATATGAATTTGTAATAACATTAGGTAAAGAAATATTATTTTTTAAGGCATAAGGTATAAACCATAAAAAGAATAGATTAAAAAATGCATAAATTAAAATATTAGATATCTTATAAAAGGCAAATTTTATTGGTCTATTGGTAACTCTTAAATATGCATAAGGTATAACAACAAGCGTGTCAAAAGCTGTTACTAGTGTTAGGATTTTTAAATGTGTAGGATTATCAAAACCTAACCATGAGGCAATTGTATTATTGAAAACTAATAAAATCGATACGAAAGCGGTAATTGAAATTAAAAGCGTGATGAATGCTGTAGAAACTATCTTACCTTTTTCTTTTTCTTTGGAAAAAAATCTAAAAAAAGCTGTTTCTAAACCAAAAGTTAGGAAGGCAATAAAATAGGCGGCAAAAACAAAATACCAAGTATTATCTGCATATTTTTCAGATTTGAGTGTTCCGGTATGAAGTCTTGTCAAAAGAATATTAATTGCTCTGGGTAGTACAGCGGCAATTCCATAAATTATAGTGTCTTTAAAAAAGCGTTGTAATGTACCCAAAGTAATAAATTTCAGATACAAACCTACATATTTTTTTTCGTTTTAAATTTAAAGAAACAAAATGAAAAAAATTATAAAGTAGGTTCCCTCTGAACCTGAGTTCGATGTAAGCTTTACACTTACAGAAGCTAGAGAAATGGTGAAATTTGAAAAATAAAATAAGCAGACTAATTGGTTAATACAATGATTTTATTTTTTAAAGATTGCCGTTTATATGGCTTCCTTTCAGACTTTACAAGGTTTTCCTTATACTTCTACATATTTTCTTGAATTAACAAGTTAGTCCTTTGAAAATCTGAATCGTCTTTGAAAAGCTGTAAGAAAATCTTACATCGAACTCAGGTTCTGACCTTTTATACAGTAGAATTTTGCAGAAGAAATATAAAAGAAAAACCCTCACCACAAGTGGTAAGGGTATTTATATAATTTTATAAGTAATAAATATACTAAGCTTCAATTGGTGTAATAGAAACATAAGATCTATTATCTCTTTTCTTTGTAAATTTAACAATACCGTCAACTTGAGCGTGTAATGTATGGTCTTTACCCATATATACATTTTGTCCCGGATAATGTTTTGTGCCTCTTTGACGGATAATAATATTACCGGCAATAGCAGCTTGACCTCCGAAGATCTTAACACCTAATCGTTTCGATTCTGATTCTCTACCGTTTTTAGAACTACCTACACCTTTTTTATGTGCCATGATACTTTTATTTTATGAACCCTGAATTGTGTATCAGGATCTGGTTGTTTTATAATTACAATTAACTTAAAGCAGCAATAAGATCAGCTTTTTTCATTGAAGATATACCCTCAATTCCTTTAGCTTTAGCCATTACTTTCAATTCTGCTACAGTTTTTTTACTTAAGTCATCAGTTTTAGCTGCTTTTGCAGGAGCTTTTTTTGCTACTTTTTCTTTAGTTACTTCTTTTTTTGCTTCAGCTTTAGGAGCTTCTTTCTTCGGTTCTTCCTTTTTGGAGACAGTTTTTTTAGCACCACTTGCTATAATACTATCAATTTGAATTTCAGATAAGTACTGACGATGCCCGTTCTTAACTTTATATCCTTTTCTTCGTTTTTTCTTAAAAACGATCACTTTAT
>CAYXAZ010000126.1:0-7373 GCA_964463085.1 uncultured Flavobacteriaceae bacterium
TATTAACTCAATGGTAATTGTTTATTTAGCAACGGATTTTCCTAGCGGAAAATCAGCCGCTTACATAACCAATTACTAATCTTATACAAACGTTACCCTTTATTATGAAAAACATAGCAACATTAATAATTATAGCCTTATTCATTGGTGGATTTTGTTACGGACAAGATTCCTATATATATTCTCAACCTAAAGATCTTGGGGATGGATGGAAAACAAACGATCTGAAATCACAAAATGTTGATACAACTTTAATTTATAAGTTGTTCAGCCAATTGAAAGATAGAGAAAATCAAATCCATAGCGTTTTATTGGTGAAAAGTGACCAAATTATTATTGAGGAATACTTCAATGGACACGCCGTAGACCAGAAACACGACCTTCGTTCCGCTACGAAAAGCATAAAATCAATTTTATTGGGAATTGCAATTGATAAAGGATTTATCGATAACGTTGACGACCCAATCTCTAAGTATCTAAAAAGCCTAAGACCAAAGAAAAATATTGACGAGAGAAAAGATAGAATAACAATCAGACATCTATTGACAATGTCATCTGGTCTTGATTGCAATGACTGGGACAAGAAATCACAGGGACAAGAGGACAAAGTATATAAAAAGAAGGACTGGCTTCAATATACACTTAACCTGCCAATGGTCAATGAACCTGGAATAGTTTCAAATTATTGTTCTATGGGTGTAGTTTTGCTTGCGGAAATAATAAGTCAGACTTCAGGAATGACAATCGATAAATTTGCGGAACAATATTTATTCAATCCATTAGATATTAACAATGTATGTTGGGGACATACTTCCAACAAAAAAATTATTCCCTCAGGTAAGAGATTGTATATGGTCTCCCGCGATATGGCAAAAATTGGACAGTTAATATTAAACAAGGGAAAGTGGAACGGAAAGCAAATTGTATCAGAAAAATGGATTGAAGACTCAACCATGCCAAAAACAAAAATAACAGGAATTGATTATGGTTATTTATGGTGGAATATTCCGTTTAAGGTAAAAGAAAAAGTGTTTGTTTCTAAAGCAGCAACAGGAAACGGAGGACAATATATAATGGTTCTTCCGGAATTAGATATGGTTGCTGTTTTTACAGGAGGAGCATACAACTCACAAGAGGACAAACTACCTTTTGCGATAATGACAGATATATTCTTACCAACATTCACAACGAAAGATTAACAAAGGGTAACAAAGTATAGTAATACGGGTTTTGGTGCTTAGCCAAAAGTAAAGTCCGCAAAATTTTTAATTTTGCATTAAAATCGGAAAGATAAAATTAAAAATTTCGCTAAGTGCAAGACCGAAAGGACAGTTCCTTGAAATTCCGTACTAACCATAGCCGTATTTTAGGGCTAGACATTGTGAGCTCTGTGGACATTAACAACCTAGGCAAATTCTGGAAGTAAGAATGTGTCTATAAAATTTATCTAAACAAAACTTAAATACTATGAAACATATACTTATTCTAACAACTATTATGCTATTTAGTTCGGTTAAATCACCTCTGTTCGCTCAACAGGATAGTTTTATTAAAGACTATTTAGAGCGCTGGGAAAATTCCCGTAAATATTTAATTCTTGTGGCAGAAACAATGCCAGAAGATAAATATGGTTTTAAAGCCACTCCCGAAGAAAAGACCTTTGCCGAAAATTTAATGCATATAGGGCTTGCGATTGATTGGCATTGTCAGTCTTTGATAGGTGGACGAAAATCAAGAAATAATCGTACTGACACTACATTTCAGGTTGGTAATAAATCTAAAAAAGAAATGATTGCTACAATTGATAAGACATTTGATGAAGCCATCAAGTTGATTAAACAATTTGATACAACTCAATTTGATGACGAGCTAGACTATTTCGGATTGAATAGGACGAAGCGACAAATTTTCTTATTACTTGCTGACCACATAACTCACCACAGAGGACAAATGCTTGTTTATATGAGACTAAACGGGCTTGTTCCACCTAGATACGTTTTGTTTCAATAACTCAAACAAATTGAACTGAATATAAAATTTAGATATTGGAATTTGGAAAGTATTTTATAGAAACGTATTTTTAGATTTCTTTAATGAAAATAATATTAGAGACAAACAAGTATCAATAAGGTCAAGTCAAAATATGGTGTAAACAACGTCCCTTTAACTTTGTAAACTAGGTGTCTTAACGAACATTAATTTCTTGAGCTAACGACAAAAGAAAAAGAGCTAAAAGTGAGTGAAAATAGATAATTTTAAAAATATATAACTAATTGATAATAAGCAACTAAATTTGACGTTAGTCAGAATTGGAGAATAAAAAGAATGCCAGTGTTTTTATCCATGCAAATATCCTATACCTATAGTTTTAGAAAGCAGTTTTTGATTGGTGCTATTTTAGGGCTTATACTGGCTTTTATCATGATTTTTCTACAACCTTTTGATACATATCGATTTGAGTCTAATCATAAGTATTTAATACTATCTGGCTTCGGGCTTTTGCTATTGATACTATATTTAATTAGTGCAAGGATGGAAAACTTGTGGTACAACTATAAAAATAAAAGATGGAAAATTAAGCATGAAATTGTCTCATTTCTTTCTTTCTTTTTTGTTTCAAGTATATTAATTCATTTTTATAATCAAGTCTTTCTCAATGATTTCTTTAATCATGAATATGAGGAATATGAATACATTAAACATGGGTTTTGGTTCTTCCAGCATTCTATTATACCTATAATTGTAATTCTCCTTCCTTTTTATGTTTACTTTAGAAATAAATTTGGAGAATTGATTACTTCTGAATCTTTGAACGAAATTGAGTTTTGTGGAATAAACAAAGGAGAGAAAATACTGATTCAAAAAGAAGCAGTAATATTTATCAAAGCATCTGAAAATTATATCGAAATTTTTTATAAAAAAGACAATACTATACAACATAAAACATTCAGAAATACATTAACAGCAATTAATAAACAAGCTCCTTTTTTACACCAATGCCATCGGTCTTATTTAGTAAATATTTCTGCAATAAAAATTGTAAAAGGAAATTCACAAAATGCAAAAATAGAATTTCATTATGATGATTTAGATATTCCTTTGTCAAAGTCTTACTACAAAACGATAAAATCAGCTTTAAGTATTTAGCCCAGAAACTATTATTTCACCCTAAAAATTAGCAATTCATAAATAAAACTAACCACTGGTCACTCTTTCTTGTAGTACTATAATTTTTTGAATTTTCTTTGTAGAAACGTTCATGATAGGGATGGTTTTAAACATCTCCTAATGAATAACAAAGTCACTCAGCCGAGAAATTGATCATACAATTATGTCGTGCTTATTTAAAATAAAAAATAGATGAAACTTAAACAAGTAAAAAAGTGGTTATTGCGTGTAACTCTCATTTTAGCAATAATCAGTATTGTAGGTGTTATTTTTGCAAATTATGAATTGAAACATATGTATGGTGGGTATACCGAAGTGGTGGATACGGCTCAATTTGATATTATTTCTAAGCCTACAACTATTACAAATGTTAGCATACTTTCTCCAGACGGAAGTCATTTTATTAAAAATCAAACAGTATGGTTAGAAAAAGGGAAAATTATTAGTATTGATACAATTAATCAACTTCCAAACGGTAATTTAATTATTAATGGACAGGGCAAGTATTTAATACCAGGATTAATTGATTCTCACGTTCATACTTGGCAAAGCCCAAACGATTTACTCCTTTACCTTGCCAATGGCGTTACTCATATACGTGAAATGATGGGGAGTCCCAAGCACTTGAAATGGCGTCAAGAAATTGAAGATGGTGAACGTCTTGGACCCAAAATGTTTGTAGCGTCGAATAAAATCCAAAGTTTTGGACTATTCGAAGGATGGTTTATGAACTGGATTCAAGGAAACATAAATCTAAACAAAACCGACAATGCCATTTCTACTCTTCAATTGTTATCAAATGAAGGATATGATGCAGTCAAACTCGGTAGCTTTCTCAATGAAGAGAATTATAAAGCAGTGAGTTCTGCTACTGATAAAGTAGGCATACCTTTAATTGGACATTTATCACTTTCTGTTGGTTTGAAAGAGTTATGGAATTCTAATCAAAAAGAGGTTGCTCATATTGAAGAAATTGTAAAAGCACTCAACGGTGAATTTGGTTATTATAATAGTGAAAACGCGAATGAGTTTTTGCAGTTTGTTCTAGGTCGCAGTGATGAAGTAGCAGATAATTTACTAAAAAATAAAATTGCAGTTATTTCTACACTGTCGTTGACGGAAAGTTTTTCTATGCAAAAATTTGATCTTGATGCGTTGCTCAAAGAAATTCAACTGCCTTATGCAAATCCTGGATTAATTGAGGGCACTTTGCTTACTTCAAGAGGTTTAGGTTGGCTACCTGAAGTTAATCTATATCGTCTTCCTGACAACCTTAACTCTAAGGAACAATTAGGTAGAAAGATTTTTTGGGAGACATATACCAAAGCTCACCAAATAATGTTTAAAGCTATGGTAGATAAAGGTGTTCAAATTTTGGCAGGTACAGATTCCAATATTCCTGTTATGGTTCCGGGATTTGCTCTACATAACGAGTTGAAATCGTTAACTCAATCAGGTATGAGCCCTTCTCAAGCTTTACATTCGGCAACTGTTGCTCCTGCAAATTGGATGAAAACAGAATCTGGAAAAATTTTACCTAACTATCGAGCTGATTTAGTCTTACTAAATAAAAATCCATTAGAAAATATTGAAAACACAAGAACAATAGAAATGGTTATTTTGAATGGTAAAGCATTCAATCGAAGTCAATTAGACGCTATTTTAAATGCTGTCAAAGAAGCAAATGATAGAAGTCGAAATAAAGAAATCAGTTCATTTGTTGATTAGATTATAAAAGAATTAGATAGAAAAACTAAGCACAACAATCTGTATAGTTAATGGCTACAAAGCGCTAAACCCAAAGTTAAGCTCTTTAAATTAAGATTAGTACATAAAAAATTTAGTAATTTTAACACGCCACTAACCATACAGACAACGTCAGGCTGTGCATTAACCTAATTTATAAAAAACATTGCATCTGATTATTAATGAGTTATGAATGAAAGATAAGTTAAATTTGAGGTTTTTGCCCAAACTCTCGTTGGCGGTAATTAAAAAAACGTAAAACCTGTCACACTATCAACTCCAATTTTGTCTAAAGAGCAATAAACAATTTTATAAACTCTAAAAAAGACAAAATTATGGAAACAATATTAAGAAACATCGTGACACTATCGGTAACGATAAACTGCTCTTATGACACAGCATTTGAGTATTTATCAAAACCTATAAATCAGAAAGAATGGGCTATACATTTTTTTCAAGATATCGAAGAAATAGATGGTAAAATCATAGCCACTTTACCATTCGGAAAACTTCCAATGGAAATAAAGTCTGATTATGAAACAGGAATTTTAGATATATACCTTGGAGACGGTAAACCAATTCGTACTCGTCTAATTAATATAGAAGACAACATAAATATATATAATTTTACTCTTGCACAACCACAAGGTATGCCTGATGAGGTATGGAAAAACAAAGCCCTACCAGATATGGAAGATGAACTGAACAACCTTAAATCAATACTTGAAAATAAATAGATATGAAAAAGTTTAGTTTAAGTTTAGGGCTTGGTTTTATAGTCAATAATGTAGTTGCAACAATGATTGCAATGTTTATTTTAAATCCTTTGTTAAATCCAATGTTTAATGGAACAGTACGAACACAAGAAGACGGATTAGAAATGCCTTCGTTATTGGTCGGATATTTTTTACTCACTCTGCTTATGGTAATTGGCTATAAGTACTTTTCTTTGGAAGCAAAATGGTTGAAAAAAGGAATTATTTGGGGTTTAATAATTGGTGGAATTACTTTTGTAGCAGGTCATTTAATTGTAGCAGGTTGGGCAACAATTCCACCAAAACCAATGCTCATTTCAGGAATTTTGGATACATTGGCAACTGTAGCAACAGGAGTAGTTATTGCATATTTTTATAGAAATGAATAGTTTAGAAACATTAGTAAAAAAGTCAGTAAAAGGAGATAAAAAAGCACTAGAAGAAGTTGTAACCCAAATACAAGGCTTAATATACAATTTAGCAATCAGGATGCTTTGGCATCCTGATGATGCTAAGGATGTTACACAAGACATTTTAATAAAAGTAATTACGAATTTGAGTAGTTTCAATCATAAAAGTGCATTTACTACTTGGGTTTATAGATTAACATCCAACAACTTAATCAATTTCAAAAAGAAAAAATTCACAAATACAATTAATTTTGATCAATACGAACTTCAATTAAATCAAGGTTTTTCAAATTCAATTAGTTATACAAGCAATAAAGCAGAACAGAATTTATTAATTCAAGAAGCAAAAATTGGCTGTTCTAATGCTATGCTACAATGTTTAAATAAAGGAAGTCGTTTAACTTATATCATTGGAGAAATTTTAGAATTTAATAGTAAAGAAGGCGCAGAGATACTTGAAGTTACACCTGAAAATTTTAGAAAAAAACTTTCAAGAGCAAGAAAGAATTTACACAATTTTTTAAATAATAATTGTGGAATCGTAAACTCTAAAAACAAATGCAGATGTTATAAAAAAGTTGATAGTTCAATCAAAAATGGCTTTATACAACCGAGCAATTTACTTTTCACAAAGAACATTAAAAATACAAATTTAATTGACTCAATAGAAAACATACAAAATGAAATCTCGTTATATCAATCAAATCCTGAATATAACGCTCCTAAAATTTTACTAAAAGAAGTGAAAAGAATAGTAACTACCACCAACAATGTATGGAGTCTTTTTTAAGCTGTTTAAAGTATTTTCTATTTCTAAATTACATAAGGAATCTTAAAAAGATCAAAATAAAAGTCCCCTAGAAACCATAACAATAACTCTTATTTTACTAATTTTGAATCTAAACAGAGTTTGTGCGCAAACTCACGTTGTAAGTAAGTTTAACTACCTGAATACCTATCTCTTAGTTAATCTAAAAAGAAATCAATTTTTTGGTGCTCTAAAATTGAAAAAACTAATAAAGTCCTGTCCTTTTTTTTAAAGCCTGTAGAATTTATTGTGAATGAATATTTTTTTGGGTTGGGTTTTTTTATAATGTAAAAATTGTAAAAAATAACCTGCTTACAACAGCATCTAAACGCCATAAATTTGGCTTCTCTCCTATCTTTAGACCTATGACTTTTGATCAATTTTCGTCAAAAACCCATTGAAATGAAGTAGGTAATGTTAGTGGAGTGCAAAAAAATCACTCAAAAGCGCAATGGTTTGCGCTTTTCTATTAATTTTAGTGCTTAA
>CAYXAZ010000127.1:0-7350 GCA_964463085.1 uncultured Flavobacteriaceae bacterium
ACAAATGTTTAACGAGAAGTTTCTTGAGAATCGCATATTTAAAAAATCTTGAACAATTGTACAGAATATTAAAATTAAACGATTAATAAAAACACGAATGTTTAATGACCCAAGTAATAAAGTTTCTTTTGAATACTAGACATTCTGGGATATTTTACATAATATATCAATTATAGCTATCAAATGGATAAACAGCTATAAAACTAAATACAATACATTTGTTCTATAATTTATAGTATGTTTTTATTAACTAACTGATTTTAAACTATTTACTATAAACTAGGACATTCTCGCCTACAAATCAATTTTAGTACTTGCAATAAAAGAAAAATATTTGAATAATACAAGGACTAATTTATAGAGCGTGTTATTTTTTTTTTATTTTTTCATTACATTCCTCTAAAAGCGAGGCTTCAAACGTCTTGACGTTTAATCCAACGCTATCTTTCAGCAGTTAAGCCCTCTTTGAGTGCTTCGCCTTTGATTTTAATGGAATTCTACTTTAACAAATTTAACTCCTCGAAAAGAGGAGCTAAAGAAAAATCACTTATTTACCGCCCGCAGGAAAATCAAATATTTTAATTTCTTGATAAAAATCAGATGCTATAAATGTTAAAAAATCAACCAAAGCACCACCCCGAGGGTCTTCTAAACTATAAGTACCAACTGGAAATTTATCCACAATATCAAAATAGCCCTTAGAATGCGATAAACGATACTCTTTTAGAGTAGTAGTATTAATCAATTTATAATAGAATGTGTCTTGATAAACATTTAAAACGCCACCTGTTAATATTTGAATTTTATTTAATCTACTAGAAAATAAACTAACACTAAACAAATCCGCTTCTAACTCATAACCATCAAACAACAGAGCCTCGTCATATGTCAATTCTCTACTTAATACTAACACGGTAAATTCGACACCTACTAGATTAATAAACGGAGTTAAACCATCTGTATTGACAAAAAAAACACGCTCTAAACTCTTACTATCTTTATTATACAACAGACCCTCAATAGTTAAATGATTTCCCACAACGAAATTTAAGTCACCGTACATAGTAGGGTAACTGTCATCTTTGGAATGTACAAATAAAGAAGTATTAGTATTTAGAAGTGGCAGAACTTGATTAATACGGTTAAGAGGGTAAGAGACACCATTTAAACGCCCAGTAAACGAAGTTAATTTATTTCTTTCCATTATTTATATATTTTGTTTTAATAATTTTGACCAATTCCATTAAGATTGCCACAGCAAGAGAAGCTATAACTGGAGCAATAGAATGACTCAAGTCCGACATTACACCGCCAAATGTTATTGATGATGTTGTTAACATTAAATTATGAGGTATTTTATTCATTTTTTTTTTTTACTTTTACTTTTTTTAATTTTAAAATTCAACTATGAGTACTTTTAAATCAAAAGATTTTTATATAGGTTTTTTAACAGCAATAGCAATTATAACATTATTCGTTATACTTTTTTCTTAAAAAGTAACACCCTTACTTTTTAACATAGATATAAAAATACCAAATTCCTCGTCTGTTAGTTCCTCTATAATAATTTCTTTTAATTTCATTTTTTTGGATATAAAAACCCCTTCAAGAATTTGAAACTTTGAATACATCCCCGTTAATTTATTATAATAACGAGTACCAAAATCAACAAATAATTTATCAATCTGAATTTTAGATAAAGATTTAAAAGCTCTTAAAAAAAGCGAAAAATCAGTACCGAAACGGTCAAAAGACGCATTTATCAATTGAATTGAAGAATCAACGTCAATATCAGTTGAAGTACTAGAATTAGCATCTCTATTAAAAAAAGACTTGATATTATCAACAAAAAAATAAATAATCGCTCCTATTATTAAAATAGGAACGATGATACTTATTAATATACTTACTATTTGATTTTTCATTATGTAAAAAAATTAGTCATTTCAATTCCTTTTGTTACGTCAGACTCAGAAATCATACGTCCGTTTTCGTGTTTTATAATTGCCTTAACGAACGCAGTTAAAAAATCTATCTGATAAAACCAATCTTTTGCGGGTTGCTCTGTACCCATACTCATATAGGAAGCAACACTATTTACATATGCAATAGTATTGTTTTCTGAACTAGGAGCGTAACGCTCAATGATACCTCGTAACGTGATATTTGGCACATTTCTAATGTATGTTGAAACCGTTTTAACTAACGCACGTACACCGTATGGCATAGCTTCAAATTGCTCAAACTCTCCATCGGTATTTTCTGACACTGGTATTTTACCTTGCCAATTATTATTAGCAATTCTAAGATTGCCAGGATTGTTATTTCTTATTCCCCTGGGAGTTTTCATTTTGTTTTTTATTAGATATATTAGCGATATTATTAACAATATCGGCAACAGTAGATTTAACATTAATTTTTTCATTTGACCAAATTTTGTTCGCTTCTTTCTCAAACATTCCTATTGATTTAACGAACGCAGTTACAGTAAATGTAATGCGTTCGATAAATTTAAGTTTATTTGTAAACCAAGCGATCGCTTTTAAAATTTTCATTTTTAAATAGTTTATTGCTTACTTATGTGCTTTCCTATATAACCACCATTAGAAGCCTTTGGATTGCACATCCAATTCCACTCTTTGATGTAAACCTTATGATTAGCGATATTCATTAAACCGCTTACAATTACAGTGTTTCTTAAGGGAGCAGTACAAACAACAGTTACAACAGCCCATAGCTTGCCCGTTCCCGATTTAGTCAAAGCCTCCTTTTTTTGTTTTTCAGATTGAAAAATTTTAATATTCCATTTTGTAGAACTTTCAACTTTCCAAGCACCAATGAAAACACCGACTCCTTGAACGAAAGCAGTAATTAAACTTGCCCCACTTTTAGCCGTTTTAACATCATTTTTTTTATTATATGCCATTTTTTACTTTTTTTTAGGTTTACGAATTTTTGGCTTTCTGAATAAGAAATAACCAACCGCAATAATTAATACTAAACATATAGCCAACCAATAGAAAAGTTTAAGCCCCCACCATTGACGGTTACCAAACTGAACAAATTGAGCCCAGTATAAATTTATTTTTTCTTTCATTTTGTAAAGATTTTTTTAATTGTTTTAAAAAACATTGCAACTAATGCAATAGGAACTAATAGTAATAACCACAATGGATTAAAATTCTCTTTATTTTCAACATCTGAACCAATTGGGGCAGTCGTATCGGGACTGCCAACTAAAGATTGCTTTGTAGCAACTTGATTTTGTTTAGAATAAACCGATTTAGAAATGCCCTTAGTCGAACTAAAAACACCACCACCAAAAACAGGATAAATATAATTAAATGGTCCGTGTCCATTTCTAGCCTGAGAAGCAGTTTTATCACCAAGATTAGTAAAACCATTAGAAAGTAAAGAGTTACTAACTTTATCAATAACGCCTTTAATCAGAGAACCCTCTGTACGCCCTTTTATCTTATATTGATAAGTATACCAGCGTGATAACTGTTTAAGGTACTCATTGTAAGAAGCTAATGTACCACTAGCAACATTGCTATCAGTTTTAGATTGGTCTAAGACCTGTTGAACCAATCTACTATTTCTAGCCGCTTTACTTTCAAAAACTTTGCCTAATATTTGAGTAGCCAAACCACTCAATATACCAGTTGGGTCAATACCACCTAAAACAGAGCCAACACCATTTTTTAATAAAGAACCAAACAAGCCACTAGGTGGACTTGCTGTACCGCCACTACCTAACGGAATAAACATATTTTTATCAACCCCCATTTGTGTAGTTCCAATGGGTGTTACTAAGCCTCTCACTAAGCTATTGTAATAATATCAAAATCGTTTGACTGAGTTTCGTCTTTAATGACACATTTTACAACTTCATGCACTGGAATAATGTACATATCAGAAGTGCCGTAGTCGTTAACACCTTTAACAACTCGGACAAGCCCGAAATTATCTTTGTTGATAGCTTTTAAAGTTAAAGCATCAACTCTTTTAATTTCGTTTTCGTAAAAAAGACTAATTTCGTCGGGAATAGTATCAAACGCTAAATAGCTAATACCATTTAAATCCAACATTTTTTCGTCTTTTGAAGCCTGATAAGTTAATTTTTTGAAATCCACATAACGTGTAGATTTGCGAGAACCTTCCAATGGTTTTAAGTTACAATCGGTTGCAACTTTACCAAGTCCGCTAGTAAATTCAACAATAATTTTATCATTATCCCCCAAATCAATTTCACCGTCTAAACCTAAATGAATCATTGCTAATGGAAAAACATTAACAACACCCGAATCGGTTGTAGCAACTTCCTCGATTTCGGAAATAAAATCCTTATTTACATTTAAAGCCCTAACTTTACTTTGCAACTCAATAACTTTTGCCACAGTCATTGAGGGGATAGGCTTAATGTCATCAAAACCCTCTTTTTGCACAGTAACTTTAACAACCGCGGAAGCACAAACATTTTGAAGTATTAGAGCCTGTGTAGATTCGTCAATTGTAATTTTTTTGGTTTGTAAACCATTTAAAGAAATAACATCCATAATTGTTTTTTTATATTTATTTTTTTTTAATTTAATTATGATACAAAAATGAGGTAATAAAACACTTTTCAATGGACGTGATGCACTTTTAAATAGAAAAATTAAACAAACTATATTGTACAGGCTCAACAGTCTTAAAACGCATAATTTTAACTATACTTTTAATATTTTCAGTAGCTGAAAGAAGAGAAATTTTAACTATTTCCTTTTTATTTTTATAATGATTTTGAATATACAACCATAATGCTTTAAAATTTAGTTTAATTCCCTTATAAACGCTACCAACAAACAAACGAACATAATCCGTTATAGTTGGGAATTCTTTTATATATTTTGATGTGTTCAATAGAGTAACAACTTCATTAAATAAGGGAGTATCTACATCGTTAACAGTAGGATATTTAATTTTTTTTAATTCGTTAGAAGCACCCCAAACCGCACCCAATATAGAACGCTTGCCAACTTCTTTTTTTGTCATATACTTAACAATGTAATTAGTTAAATTATTAACATTTTTTAAACTGTGAATATCTGTACTATTAGGATTAGTATATGATACAGCTTTATTTTTTAAATAAGCCTTGTATTGAGTTTGATAATCTCGTTTATCATTTGGTAACATTTTAAAACCATTTTCAAAATAAGACTGCATTTTTTTTTGATACGCTTCGATATAACCGAGTTTAAAGAGCTGACTATTCCAAAGTTTACGGATATTACGCCAGTCAACAAACTGGTCTATTAAGATATGGAAATGTAAATTACCGTTCTTTTGAGTTTCTGCTTTCCATACATAATATTCAACTTTATAAGTTTTTTTTAAATTTTCCAAAAATCTAGTTTGCATTTTACGTAAAACTTTATCAGTATGCTTCTGAGTACTAGGAATAGTTAAAGTAATGAATGATACAAATTTTTGATTTTCTTTTTTTAATCTAGGATTGTAATTAATTTGTACACTATTTATTAAATTTTCGACATTCTTTTTTAAGGTTTTAGCTTGATGATTAGATAGGACACCAAAATCCTTTAAATCAATACCTTTAGTATGTAAACTTTGTTTATGCTTTGCATAAATTTTATCGTATTTCGATACAAAATTATTAATATTTTCAACGACCTCAATTTTATTAAGTTGATGCAATTTATCTTTAAATCTAGTAACCAAGTTTTGCTTTAAAGCATTAACATTACCGTTACGGTTGAAATTTAAATAACTAGTATCTGCATATTGAATAACAGCATTATTCCTAAGTTGTAGAGTAATAGGTAAGGATTGAACCATAAGAAAAAAAAGTAAAATTTAATGTTATTTTTTTTTTGAACTTCTACATAACGATAAAATCAAAAATGAATTTTCGATTTTACCGTTATGTAGGATAAACCAAGAAGAAACCGAAGCAAATTAAAATTTGCTTCGGTTTCTTAATTGGAGGTAATTAACATAATCCCGATAAACTGTTTTATAATGAAGGAAAAGTAAATTTTCAGATATATATTTTAAAGCATCTGTTACAGTCTTAACCTCATCTACTTGATTTAGTAAACTATGAACTTGGATAAACACATACTCACGTCTATTTATGACTGTATCGGGATTTTTACTTGCCATTTATGAGTGTTTTTTAGTTAATATTTTAGTATTGTTTTCGTCACGGAGAGTAACCCATTTAAAGCCTTTTTTTAGTTTTTGTTTTTCAACTATTTTAAGGCTATTCAATAGGGTAGTGGCTAGTTTTCGATTGTAATTGTATTCGGTTTCTGTTATCATACTAATATTGTTTTGAAAGTGGTTTTAAATAAATCCGCGTTAATTCACATTTTAACTTATGAGAGTATTGAATACTAACAGAACCGTAAATTTTCATATTACGAGAAAGACAAACACGATAAGCATATTTTAAATATCTTACTTCAGTCCACTCACGAGGAAAAAAAATTTGAATTTCGTCATCATAGTACTCGATTATGGGGCGTTTAATAGTTATCATATATTAAATTTTAGATTATGCAATTTTTAAGTTTGGAACATCAGAAGTAAGTACTAATTCATAATACTTAGAGCTAACTGGTTCAAAATTGTAAAGTGTATTATTAACTTGTTTTTTAAGTCTAACAAACGCATCGTAATGACTGATAACGTCCGTATATAAGAAGTTTAAACGGTTATTTTCACGCATTAACCGTTTATAAGTAGTATAAACTATATCAACATCATAAAGCATATTGCTAACATACGTAGCAAGAACATCAGAACTTCTTAAAGGATGATTTAAAAGAATGGCGTAATTATCAATAGAGCGGTCTAAATCATTACGCAATTTTTTAAGGTCTAAATAATTGCAAAACTTAATTAATGAGATATTGACACTTGAGCAATAAGAAAAATGTATAGTTAACTCGTTTAAATCTTTAGTAATTTGATTTTCTAAAGCTGTTATAAATTTTTGAGCCTTTTTTTGATTGGAAAATTTATAGGTTTTTTCATAACGTTGAATTAGAATTTCATATTTTTCAGGTACTTTATGTCGCGTATATTGCGACATATCAGAGAGGGGAATTTTAATCTTTTTTTTCATAAGTCAGCGAAATTAATCGTAAAATCAATTTTGCAGACTGTTTTTTTATGAGTTTAAATGTTCTATAATTTATATTATGTTAAATAGATTAATTATGCTTGGTGAAACCAATAGCTACTCTACAATACGTTTTTGAATTTAAAAACCGTTTTTATATAAAAAAACTTAACCTTAAGTTTAAGTAAATCTTACTAATAAAATTAAAACTAAAT